>JAGQGA010000618.1 GCA_020432595.1 Anaerolineales bacterium
GTTGTAGTCGTTGGTCATGATGGGACATTTCAAATGACGTGCCAGAGCTACCAGTTTGCTGTCGGCATCTTTGACCTCGGTCACATCCATGTCGGTGATTTTAATAGGCACCGGGGCTTCGTTGCGTAAAATGCCCAGCACGTCTAGCCCACGTCGCCCTCGGTTGCGGCGCAGCGTGTCGGAGCTGTCAGCAATGTGCTGTAGTTCTAGCAGGATGAAATTAGGGACGAGCAGGGTCGAGCGAATAAAACCTGTTTTGCTGATGTCGGTAATACGGCCGTCAATGATGACGCTGGTATCTAGCAAAACGGCATCGGCGAACGGGTCGTGGTCGCTGCCATTGTTTGCGGCTTGAGCCGTGGTAGGTGCCGTTCGCATGGAGGGTAGAATGCCGCGCAGGTCGTTTTGGCGCATGGTAAAAAGGACGACGCTGACGTAGCAAAAGAAAAAAGCGGTGAGAATGGGCAAAATTTGGCGGAAGGGCGGGGGGAGTAAGGAAAGCGGCAGGGCAAAGAGGGCTGCCGCTATTAGCCCAAGGAAAATGCCCACGATGATTGCCAAGAGGCGTTCGGCCGGCATCACGGCAATGTTTTGCCGCAAGCGCCGCACGGGGCGTACCGTAAAATAGGGGGTGAGGATGAGGCCACCTAGTACACCCAACAAGGAAAAAATGGAGGTGTAGGCAATGATGGGTGCTTGGAGCAGTTTGGCAACAGTGTTGCCTGCAAAACCTAAAATAATGGCTCCAACAAATGCGCCAGCTAATCTCAGGAAAAACTCGATGCTTAAGTTCATGGTCTATTCCAAAATAAAAATGGTGAACACTTTGATAGAGCGTTCACCATATCGCATGACTTTGTTCTGGTTGCAATGCTAGCGCGGATTAAGCGGTTAAAATGACAATCTGCTTATTTTGGATAATAGTTATCCAACATGCCGCACTCAATAGGTAATAGGTGATGTGTTCGATAATGTTTAGTTGCATCACTGCCAAAAATTAGTTCAAGATGATGAACGCAAATAATAACAAAATCTTAGCACACGCAAGATGGGTGGGCAAGAAGGAGAGGGGGGGAACCAACAAGTGGTCGCGTCTTGTTGGTTCCCCAATTGGGAGGGGTAGGGAAGAAGTGAAGGGAAGAGGATCGTATGTCTGAAAAGAATAATAGCACACTTGTTCTATTTGTCAAAAGGGAAAATTGCTCAGTTGGTAGCAGGGGGAATGGGTTTGGGCTGTATGTTGCGATGTGGGCGGGAAAAACGGCCGTTTTTCCCCATATGTTGCGGGGTATGGCGAACCTTAAAAAAACGGCCGTTTTTCCCTATTTATGCAGACAATAAAAAAGGGCGACATTGCTGCCGCCCTTTGACAATTATCAGTTAAGACGCTGTTTTAGTACGCGCCTTCCTGCTTGAAAACGCTTGCCACTGTCCAAAACAGGATTTTAATATCCAGCATCAAGCTTTGATTTTCGATGTACTCAACATCCAGCGCGATGCGGTCGTCAAAGTCAACATCGCTGCGCCCTTTCACCTGCCACAAACCGGTGATGCCAGGGGTTACTTCCAATCGTTCGGTGTGCCACAGCGAGTAGGTGCTGACATCGAAGGAAGTTGGGCGCGGGCCGACCAAGCTCATTTCCCCTTTGACAACGTTGAAGATTTGGGGAATCTCATCTAGGCTGGTCTTACGCAGAATGTTGCCAATCTTGGTGACGCGGGGGTCGTTGGTAATTTTGAAATCAGGCCAGGTCAGCTCATTCAAGTGCATGTATTTGACCTTCAGTTCCTCGGCGTTGGTGACCATGGTGCGGAACTTGTAGATGCCAAACCGCTTCCCGCCTTTACCCGTGCGCTGCTGCTTGAACAAAACGGGACCGGGATCATCCATGTAAATGAGTAAAGCGATGACACCCATGAGGAGAAGCAGGGGCGGCAAGGCGATCATGCAAATGGTCAAATCGAAGGCCCGTTTGATAAGTTGATATTCTTTCTTGTAAAGACGTACTTGTGGTGTTTCAATATAACGAAGTTCCATGATGGCTATACCCCTGTCTAAGATAATGATAATTCTCGAATAAATAGCTGGTTACAGGATATTGTGGTGATTCCGATACGGCTCGTGACTGCTTGTTCCCTGTAAGTTGTTAACTAATTGTTATTATTCCGGGGCAACCTTACAGCAATCCTTACAGATTTCTGACCGTTTTTGCCAACAAAAAAGCTCCAACTGTCCAGGCAATTGGAGCTTCTGTCGTCATAGGAAAAATAACAGCTACGGATTCACCAACGAATAATCAGGCGCATCCACGCCGGGGCCGTAGTGGTAGGCATTGGCCCAGGGGATGTATTGGCTGACTAAATCTTCGTCAATAAGCAGCACCCCTTCAGCATTGGTGACGGTACGATGGATGGTGACGGTGGCACCTTCGGTGGCCCAGTCAATTTGGTTGACGGTGCCGGCCGGAAGATCTTCATTAAATTCCCACACATCCTCTTCAGGGGCAGGCACCACGTTTTCAAATACAGGCTCGGTCTTTTCCACCACCCGCCCCAGGCTGGTGCTGTACATTTTCATGGTCAGGGCTTCGTTTTCTTCGCTGTAGTAGTTTTCAATCAGCAAATGGTAGGGAGTGTTGTTGATAAAGCGGAAATCTACAACGGGCGAAAAAACGGTGGCATCCATGCCGGGACCTTCGCCATCGTTGTAATAGTTAAGCATATAGCCATGTGCCCAGCGTTCGGTGATGGGGAAGCCTGCCCAGAAGGCGGTTTGAAAGAGGGTAGTGCTTACTTGGCAAATGCCACCGCCAATCCCTTTGATGGTACGGTTGCCGATGATGATGAGACCTTCTTCATAACCATCGTCGGTGCTGATGGTGCCGAGATATTTGTTGAAGGAGAACTCTTCGCCGGGAGCGACAACGATGCCAAAGAAGTTAGCGGCTCCGCGAGCGATATTGTGTTTGCGGGCATCGGTGGAGCCAAAGAACCAGGTGGTGCTTTCGCTGATTAGTTCGGTGATGCCGAGTTCGGCAGCAGTGGCGTTGCTGTTGACGGTGGGGATGATTTGTTTGACGATGAGGGGGATGGCGCGGTTGCCTTGTTGCAGGTTGCTGTTGATGAGGGCGACGGTGGCATCGAGGTCGAGCGAACGGCCGTTAATGTGTGGTGCCACCAACACCAATTCCCGCGTGTCGTCGTCAAAATAAAAACGGGCATTCACGGGTTCACGATAAACGGCCGTTTCATACCCCGACAGCCAGTGGCGCACCGCATTTTCATCAATAAAAATGTTGTAGCCACCGGCTGGCTTGCTTTCCACCCGCAGCCAGCGCACCAGCTCATCTTCGGGCAACACAATGGGCTGCAAATCCAGCTCATCGAGGGGGTTTTGCAAATAAAAGGTGATGGGGCTGGCGGCCATTTGCTGGAAGGCA
>JAGQGA010000619.1 GCA_020432595.1 Anaerolineales bacterium
GCACCACATAAGGGGCGGCTTCGCCGGGGCGCGTTAGCCAGGGCAGCAGCAAGAGCATGATAGCGACCCAGCCGAGAAGGAACAGTAAACGGAGCGTAAATAAAACGGCCGTTGCTTGCTCTTCGTCCTCGGTTTCGGGGGCGCGGTGGATGAAGGCTCCGGACAGCCCAAAGCTGGTGGTGGTGACGGTGAGGGCAATGATGACGCGCAGCCCGGCGTAGCTGCCAAAGAGGGCTACGGGTAGCCAGCGGGTGAGCAGGAGCATACGGGTGAGATTAACGGCCGTTTGCACCCCCTTCGCCGCCGCATTCCATCCCACCGACTGAATCGTTCGCTGTGCCAGGGACATGGGGGAAGTGAGCAGTAATCGGTAATCAGTAATCAGTACTGACCACTGACAACTGATTACTGATTACTGATTACCGAATACCGCACCACCTGCCGCATCCACGCCACCGTTTCCCGCAACCCTTCGTCAAAGTCCGTGGTGGCGCGGAAGCCAAAGCGGTCGGCGGCGCGGCTGGTGTCAAGGGCGCGGCGGGGCTGGCCGTTGGGCTTGCTGGTGTCCCAAACAATGCGCCCGGTAAACCCGGTCAGCGCGGCAATTTTTTCCAGCAAATCCTTGATGCTGATTTCAAATCCCGACCCCAGATTAACAGGGTCGCTGCTGTTGTAATGCTCGCTTGCCAGCAAAATCCCTTCCACCGCATCGGCCACATACAAAAATTCCCGCGTAGGCGAGCCATCGCCCCAGGCTACCATTTCTGTCACACCCTGCGCCTGTGCCTCCAAACATTTGCGAATGAGGGCGGGGATAACGTGGGAGGTTTGCAAATCCATGTTGTCGCCGGGGCCGTAGAGGTTGACAGGCAGCAGGAAAACGGAGTTATAGCCATACTGCTCGCGGTAGGTTTGGCTTTGCACCAGCAGCATCTTTTTTGCCAGCCCGTAGGGGGCGTTGGTTTCTTCGGGGTAGCCGTTCCACAAATCTTCTTCGCGGAAGGGAACGGGGGTAAATTTGGGATAGGCGCAGACGGTACCAATGGCGACAAATTTGTCCACTCCGGCACGCCAGCTTTCGTGCAGCAGCTGCACGCCCATCATGAGGTTGTCGTAGAAAAATTCGGCCGGCCGCTCCCGGTTAGCCCCAATCCCACCAACTAAGGCGGCAAGATGAATAATGAGCGTGGGCTGGATGTCGTGGAGGAGGTCGAGAACGGCCGTTTGTTCCCGCAAATCATACACCTCCTTACGCGGCACAAAAACCTCACCCGCACCGCGTGCCTTCAACCCGGCCACCACATGCCGCCCCAGAAAGCCACTCCCACCCGTTACAATCACCCGCTGGTTTTCCCAAAAACTCATATAAACCTCCAAAGAAAGAGACTACGCGACTAGGAGGCCAAGAAGCTCTCCATCTCCCAATCTCCCAGTCTCCAATCTCTAATCTCCAATCGCCAACAACGCCCGCATTTGCGACACCACCATCGCCATCGCCACCTGGTTGCGGCCACCGCCGGGGATGATGATGTCGGCGTGGCGCTTGCTCGGCTCCACAAATTCCAGGTGCATGTTACGCACCGTCGCCAAATATTGCGCCACCACCGACTGCAAATCCCGCCCCCGCTCCTCAATATCACGCTGCAAACGGCGAATAAAACGCACGTCGGCATCGGTGTCTACATACACCTTAATGTCCATTAGCGCCCGCAGCTTTGGCTCGGCAAAAATTAGGATACCGTCAATCAAAATAATGGGGGCTGGCTCCACCCAAATCACCTTATCGGTGCGGCGGTCGTGGGCAAAGTCATAAATTGGCACAGGCACCGCCTGCCCCTGCAAAAGCTGCTCCACGTGGGCAACCAACAGCTCGGTTTCTAACGAATCGGGATGATCGTAATTCGGCCGTTCGCGTCCTTCCACAACCAGCACATCACGATAATAGGCATCGTGGGGCAAATAGGCAACGCGCTGCGCCCCCACCGTTTGCAACACGGTCTTCGCCACCGTTGTTTTGCCAGAGGCAGTGCCACCTGCTACGCCAAATACAATTGGTTTCTGTCTGCTCATCGTCGTTGCTGCCAAAGTCAACGGCCAACAATACCACCGAACAGGCCGCTGAATCTATCAATTGATTGACAATATTGACCCAATCTTGGGTTGCACAATTGTATCTAAGGTGGGAGAAACAAAAAAGCTGCCGAGATAGCAGCTTCTTGCGAAAGCCACCCATGGGACTTGAACCCATAACCTACGCTTTACGAAAGCGTTGCTCTGCCAATTGAGCTAGGGTGGCGAACGGATGGAATTATAACAAGGACGGTGGGCGGCGGCAACAGTTTTTTGCTAGGCTGTGGCTTTCTGCTAAACTGCGGGGCTGAAGATTGGTCAGTAAGGCAAGTTTGCAAACTTGCCCTATGGTATAAAAGGAAACGGTTATGCAACAATATCTGGATTTGCTGCGCCATGTAGTGGATGAGGGCGTTCGCAAAGAGGATCGGACGGGGGTGGGAACTTTGAGCGTATTTGGCTACCAAATGCGCTTTGATTTGGCTGAGGGCTTCCCTGTCGTCACGACCAAAAAGCTGCATTTACGCTCAATTATTCATGAGTTGCTCTGGTTCTTACGCGGAGACAGCAATATTCAATATTTACATGACAACCGAGTAACGATTTGGGATGAGTGGGCAGATGCAAACGGGGAGTTGGGGCCGGTGTATGGGGTGCAGTGGCGGTCATGGCCGGCACCAAACGGCCGTTCCATTGACCAAATCAGTAACCTCATCCACAGCCTGACCCGCAACCCCAACTCCCGCCGCCACATCGTCAGTGCCTGGAACGTGGCCGACGTGGACGAAATGGCACTGCCACCGTGCCACTGCCTGTTTCAATTTTATGTGGCAAACGGCCGTTTATCCTGCCAACTCTACCAACGCTCCGCCGACCTCTTCCTCGGCGTACCGTTCAACATCGCCTCCTACGCCCTGCTCACCCACATGGTCGCACAAGTGACAGGATACGAGCCGGGCGAATTTGTCCACACCCTAGGCGACACCCATATCTACCTTAACCATTTAGACCAAGTGACGCTCCAACTTACCCGCCAGCCGCTCCCCTTGCCCACGCTGCGGCTCAACCCCAGCGTCAGCAGCATCTTTGATTTTTGCTACGAAGATATTGAGCTTGTTAACTACCAAGCCCATCCGCGCATCGCTGCGCCGATTGCGGTTTGAAGCAATTGTGGCGTGTAGGGAGTAGGGAGTAGGGGATACACCCCACACCCCACACCCCACACCCCACGCCCCACGCCTATGCACATCTCACTGGTTGCCGCAATGGACAAAAACGGGGTGATTGGGATGAACGGCCGTTTACCCTGGCACCTTCCCGACGAAGCCAAACATTTCCGCGCCGTCACCATCGGCAAGCCCCACATCATG
>JAGQGA010000061.1 GCA_020432595.1 Anaerolineales bacterium
CCTACCGATTACCGTTTACTGATTACTGGAACACTCGCTTCGCTTATTTGCTAAATGTTAGGTTGCTTTCATTATGCAGGCAACCCTTGCATTGGGTCTAACCGTTTGTCCGTGGCTCTTTGCTCATGCGAAGCCCCTGCACATAGACATTGACGGAATGGACGGGCCAGCCGACCGCCTTTTCTACGTGAAATTTAACGGTGTGCTGGATGCTTCCCGCCACGGCTTTAATCCGTACACCATATTCGACGATGACATAAACGTCAATGACAATTTCGTTGTCGAGTGAGGAAACTTCAATGCCCCGGCGGCTGTCGCGGGACAGGGCGCGAGCAATGCCATCGGCCAGGTTTTTGCTCGCCATGCCAACCACACCATAACATTGGTTGATGGCTTGGCTGGCAATGGTGGCAACGGTGGCGGATGAAATGTCAATAGTCCCCAGGGACTCATCTTTTGTGGGCATGGTTAAACTCCATTTGCAAAAATAAACGTCCTCGCTTATAATTTTCCCTGCTCATTTTAAGAAGCAACTTCGGAGCGACCCTGGTGGTCGCTTTTAATTTGTCAGGGTAAGGTGAAATTATGGCTAAATGTCAAATCTGTGGCAAGGGGCCGATGTCGGGCCAAAATGTGAGTTTCTCGCAGAGAAAGACAAAGCGGCAGTTTAAGCCGAATGTGCAAAAGGCTACTTTCTGGGAAAACGGCCGTAAAATTCGCAAGAACGTTTGCACTCGTTGCTTGAAAACCACAGCTAAGTCCGCTTAGCCCAAGTCCGCTTAGGTTTTTAATGTAAGTTAGCAACTTGTGCAACGTTGTTAACCAAACATTCGCAAAAGATGCCAGCCAGCGTGCTGGCTTTTTTGTTTTACGCTACTGCAAAACGGTAGTAAGGACACTTTTGGCTCCGGCGGCGGTGAGGGCAGCAGAAACGGCCGTTTTCCCCTCCTCATCCTCCCCATCCGCCAACAGCGCAATCATATTTCCGCCGCGCCCCGCGCCACTTAGTTTGGCTCCGACGGCTCCAGCCGCCAGTGCCGCTGCTACCAGCCGCTCCAGTTCCGGCGAAGAAACCGTCATCTCCTGCAAAACCGCCTGATTTTCCTGCATCAAGCCGCCAAGCTGCGCCGTCGCCCCTTGCTCAATGGCCTGCCGGGCGGCCACCGCAATTTGCCCACAAGCCGTAAATAGTGCTGCAAACCGATTTGGGTCAGCCTCCCACTGCCGCCGCACGTCTCCCACCACTTCTTTTGTGGCACTGCGGATGCCGGTATCGGCCACTAGCAGCGTCAGCGGTTTGGCAACGGTAAAGGTTTCGATGCGGTTGTGCGGCTGCTGGCGCACAAAATAAACGGGCTGTTCGTAGGTGACAACGGTGTTGTCTATGCCGCTGGGGGTGCCGTGATGGATTTTTTCCACTTCATAGGTCATGGCCGACACCCATTCGTTGGTGAGCAGGTGGCCGTGGCCGACAAACTGCGTAACGGCGCGGATGGCGGCGGCAGCAATGGCGGCTCCGCTGCCCAGCCCGCTGGCAATGGGGATGTCGCTGCTAACGGTGATGGTCATGTCGGGCAGGTGGGGCAAGCGGGTGGCGGCTTTGACGAGATAAACGGCCGTTGCCAGCGCATCCTCCCTGTCCTCCTCAAGCAGCCATTTTTCCACCCCCAAATCCGGTGCCACCAACTTTATACCTGGCTGTTGCCCAGCCTCTACTGTTGCCCGCGCCCGCACCTGCGAAACAGGAATGGCAATAGCCGGTTGCCCATAGACAACAGCATGTTCACCAAACAGGATAACTTTTCCGGGAGCAGTTGCAGTAATTGACAAAGGCGTTTTGGGAAATTGGAGATTGGAGATTAGAGATTAATTGGTTGTTTACAAAATAACTGGGCAAAAAAGCAAGAAGCTTCTCATGTCATTCCGAGGTCCTCCGAGGAATCTTTCCGCTTCTTTGAGGTGAAAGATTCCTCGCTCCGAAGACTTCGCTCGGAATGACATTGACCCGATTAATTTGTTAACCCACTAAAAATCTCCAATCTCTAGTCTCTAATCCCCCATCTCAAAAAATATAGAGCGCAATAAAAGCCACTAGCGTAAACAGCACAATGGTAAGCTGTAACGGACGGTCGCGCAGCACAATTTCTTCCGGTGCGCCGCCTTCTTCACGCACATAAATCAGGTACATGTAGCGGAAAAGGGCATAGAGCAAGAAGGGAATGGTCAGCATCATCGAATGGTTTTCCGGCAGCCCCTCGGCCAGAAAGGTGTAGAGGGTGTAGGAAACGATGGCACTGGTGGTGACTATGGTCAACATACGGTCAATCAGATCCAAGGTATATTCTTCGAGAATGGCGCGGTGGTTGCCCGCGTTTTGCCCCAGCAGCACCAGCTCATGCCGCCGCTTGCCCAAAATCATAAACAGCGCCAGAAAGCCACCAAAGACATAGAGCCAGGGAGAAAAGCGCTGTACCTGGATGATGGTGACACCGGCGGCGATTCGCAGCACAAAGCCGGCCGCTACCAGCGAAACATCGAGCAGGACGACGTGCTTGAGCCAAAAGGTGTAGGCGATTTGAATGGCAAGATAGCTAGCGAGGATGAGGGTGAACGGGGGAGAAAGCCAGTAGCCCGCCATCAGGCTCCCCGCCGCTAACAGCGGAGAGACGATACGCGCCAGGGTGGGGCTGAGCCGGCCGGATGGCAACGGCCGTTTTTTCTTTATCGGATGCTGCCGGTCGCTTTCAATGTCGGCCAAGTCGTTCATCATGTAGACGGCACTGGACATGAGACACAGCAGCACAAAAGCGGCCAGCGTGTGCAGCACGCTGCGCTCATTGGCTAACTGACTGTCAAAAAACAGTGCCACAAAGACAAATACATTTTTGGGCCACTGGCGCGGCCGCATGGTTTCTAATAATGCCAACAACAACTCGTATCTCGCTTTGATTTTAGACAGAGAGGAAGTTTAGCGCGAAACGGCCGTTTTTTCGACTTTTGCCAGATCGCCTTTATACAAACGCGGCACGCGAGTATTGATGTTGGTCAAAATCTCATAGGGAATGGTATTGGCCCAGCTTGCCAGTTCCTCAACAGTGATAGTTGCCGAACCACTTTCCCCCAGCAGCAGTACCCCATCCCCGTTGTAGGCTGTTTCCCATTCAATGTTGACCATCAGCTGATCCATGCAAATGCGCCCCACCACCGGGTAACGTTTACCGCGAATGATCACCTCGGCCTGCCCCGACATAGCGCGAAAGTAGCCATCGCCATACCCCACCGGGACTGTCACCACCCGCACCAGGTGATCGCTTTGCCAGGTCGAGCCATAGCTGACGGGATGGTTGGGCTGCACCACCTTGAAATAGACTACATGGGATTTCCAACTGAGTGCCGGCCGAACGGGAACGGTGCGCGGCAAATCGGCAGCCGGGTACACGCCATAGAGCAAAATGCCGGCGCGTACCAAGTTAAAATGGCTTTCGGGAAGCTGCAAAATGGCTCCAGAGTTGGCAATGTGGCACAGCGGGGGGCGGGGCAGGTTGTTCTCGTCATAAAACCCCAGCACCTCGTTAAACCGCGCCAACTGCACCCGCGCCGACGTTAAATCCAGGTCATCGGCGTTGGCAAAGTGGGAGTAGATGCCCTCGACGGTGGTGTGACGGCAGGTAACGGCCGTTTCCAGCAGCTCCCACGCACTGTAATAATGCACCCCAATCCGCTCCATCCCCGTGTCAATCTTCAAGTGAACCTTGGCTCGCACCCCCCACTGCGCTGCCGCCGCATCAATTTGCCGCAGCTTCTCCACCGATGAGGCCGTCAACGTCAGCCCATACTGCAAAAACAGCGGAATCTGGTTGCCAATGATCCCGCCCAGCACCAAAATGGGGGTTTCAATCCCCGCCTGCCGCAGCATGATTGCCTCTTCCAAAAAGGCCACACCAAAATAGGGTGCGCCCAGGCTGGCTAGGTGACGAGCCACCGGCACCAGCCCATGCCCATAGGCATTGGCCTTGAGAATGGGCATGACGCTGGCCGGCTGGGTGGCAGCGACAATGGCGCGATAATTGTCTGTCAGCCGCGCCAAATCAACTTCAACATAAGTTGGACGAACAATTTCCTGTTCACTGATGGTTGGTTCGTTAATGGCAAACATGACCAGATTGTATCTTGGAGATTGGAGATTGGAGATTGCAAGCCATAAATCTCTAATCTCCAATCCCCAAATAGGTTGCACCATGACCACGCCAGACATACAATTGGCTTATTTGTTGACAGATAAACAACTGAATAGGGTAAACGGCCGTTCGGGAGAGAACGGAGTGGTGTTTAGAGATTAGAGATTAGAGATTAGGTATACCAATCTCCAATTCACCAATCGCCAATCCCCACCAAGTCGCCGAAGGGGCAAGCCCAAGCGGGTGAAACTCTCAGGCAAAAGGACCGGGCGGAAAGTACCTCTCTGAAAAGCGAGTTGGCATCATTGCCACCCCGCACCGAAGGGGCAAACTCAATGGCGAACGCCATTGCCAAATCTCTCAGGTTAATGACAGAAGGCGCGTACAGCAATTTTGCTGCTACGCGCCTTTTTTATTGGTTACCCAGTCATCGTTAACCATAACAACTGATCACTGTTTACTGATTACCGATAACTGTCCCATCCCATTCCTACTGGAGAAAACCATGATTAGACAAGCAACGCCTACAAACCGTTCCCTACTACAACCCCGTGATTCCTTTGCCCGGCGGCATAATGGCCCCACAAACGCCGATGTGGCCTACATGCTGGAAAGTTTGGGGCTAAATTCGTTGGAAGAGTTGGTGCAAACGGCCGTTCCCGACACCATTCGCCTGCAAGGGCAATTCAACATTCCCGCTGGGCTGGGCGAAGCCGCCGCCCTGGCCGACATGCGCCAGCTTGCCAGCCAAAACAAAGTATACCGTTCCTACATCGGCATGGGCTACAGCGACACCGTGACCCCGCCCGTCATTTTACGCAACATTTTGGAACACCCCGGCTGGTACACCGCCTACACCCCCTACCAGGCCGAAATCGCCCAGGGGCGGCTGGAAGCCCTGCTCAACTACCAAACGATGATCACCGACCTGACAGGGTTGGAGATTGCCAACGCCTCGCTGCTGGACGAAGGCACTGCCGCCGCCGAAGCAATGACCCTGTGCCAACGCGCCCTGCCGCGCAAATCCAAGGCCAATACCTTTTTTGTCTCCGAACTGTGCCACCCGCAAACCATTGACGTGGTGCAAACCCGCGCCGAACCGCTGGGCATCGAAGTGATTGTGGGCGACCACACCAGCTATGACTTTAGCCACGAAACCTTTGGCGTGCTACTGCAATACCCCGCCACCGATGGCACCATTCTCGACTACGCCCCCTTTGCCGCCAAAGCCCACGAAGCCGGTGCCCTCGTCGTGGTGGCCGCCGACCTACTGGCCCTGACGCTGCTCCGCGCCCCCGGCGAATTTGGTGCCGATGTGGCCGTGGGCAACAGCCAGCGGTTTGGTGTGCCGATGGGGTACGGTGGCCCCCATGCAGCTTTTATGGCAACCCAGGAAAAGTTCCAGCGCATCATGCCCGGCCGTTTGATTGGCGTATCCAAGGATGCTACGGGGGGGCAAGCACTGCGTATGGCGCTGCAAACGCGGGAGCAGCACATTCGGCGCGACAAAGCCACCAGCAATATCTGCACAGCGCAGGTGCTGCTGGCGGTCATCGCCTCGATGTATGCCGTTTACCACGGCCCGGATGGGTTGCGGGAGATTGCTCAACGGGTGCGGTTATTAACGGCCGTTCTCGCCCAAGCTTTGCAAAACGGCGGCTACACCACCAACGATGGCCCCACCTTCGACACCCTCAAAATCAGCGGCGGCAGCAAAAGCCAGGCCGAACTGATTGAGGCCGCCCTGTCGCGCCAAATCAACCTGCGCCGCTACAACGACGGCGCGGTGGGCGTATCGCTGGATGAAGCAACCCAAATCAGCGACCTGCAAGATTTGCTGGCCGTGTTTGGCGTGACCGCCGACGTGGACGCGCTGGCCGACGGCGTTGCCCTCGACTACGATACCACCCACAACCGCAGCAGCGACTACCTGACCCATCCCGTTTTCAACAGCTACCACTCGGAAACCGAAATGCTGCGCTATATCTACAAGCTGCAAAGCCGCGACCTGTCGCTGGTGCATTCGATGATTCCGCTTGGCTCCTGCACCATGAAGCTGAACGCCACCACGGAAATGATTCCGGTGACGTGGCCGGAATTTGGCAAGCTCCACCCCTTTGTGCCGCTGGATCAGGCGGCGGGGTATCAGGAGATGTTCCGGCGGCTGGAAGGGTGGCTGGCGGAGGTGACGGGATTTACGGCCGTTTCTCTGCAACCCAACGCCGGTTCACAAGGGGAATACGCCGGGCTGCTCACCATTCGCCATTATCATGTTGCCAATGGCAACGGCCACCGCAACATATGCCTCATCCCCAGTTCCGCACATGGTACCAACCCCGCCAGCGCCGTCATGGCCGGAATGCAGGTGGTGGTGGTGGAATGCGACCACGATGGCAACATTGAAGTAGACGATTTGCGCCGCAAGGCAGAGCAGTACCGCGACAATCTGGCGGCACTGATGGTAACTTACCCCTCCACCCACGGCGTATTTGAAGCCTCTATCCGCGAAATTTGCCAAATCATCCATGCCAACGGTGGGCAGGTTTATCTGGATGGAGCCAACATGAATGCCCAGGTGGGGCTGTGCCGCCCCGGTGACTATGGCGCAGATGTGTGCCACCTCAATTTGCACAAGACATTTTGCATTCCCCACGGCGGCGGTGGCCCTGGCATGGGGCCGATTGGGGTGCAGGCGCATTTGGCTCCGTTCCTGCCCGGTCATGCCGTAGTGGCTGGTGTGGGCGGTACGGGGGCGGTTTCGGCCGCGCCTTGGGGCAGCGCCAGCATTTTGCCCATTTCCTACGCCTACATTGCTATGATGGGGGGGGACGGGCTGCAGCAGGCAACGCAAATGGCGATTTTGAATGCCAACTACATTGCCAAGCGGCTTGACCCCTATTACCCGGTGCTATACAAGGGGGAACATGGGTTTGTGGCGCATGAGTGTATTTTGGATTTACGGCCGTTAAAAGACAGTTCCGGCATTGGAGCCGAAGACGTTGCCAAGCGGCTGATGGATTTTGGCTTCCACGCCCCCACCATGTCTTTCCCCGTCCCTGGTACGCTGATGGTGGAACCGACTGAAAGCGAGTCGCTGGCCGAATTAGAGCGGTTCTGCCAGGCGATGATCGCCATTCGGGAAGAGATTGCCGCTGTTGAGCGGGGCGAGATTGACCGAGAGAACAACCCACTGCGGAATGCGCCCCACACGGCAGCGGTGGTGACAAACAGTGAGTGGAAACGGCCGTATTCCCGTGAACAAGCTGCCTACCCCTTGCCCTGGGTGCGCGATGCCAAATTCTGGCCGGCCGTCAGCCGCATTGACAACGTGTACGGCGACCGCAACCTGTTCTGCATTTGCCCACCGATGGAAACATACCAGTAGTAGTGGGGAGTAGGGAGTAAGGAGTGGAGAGTAGGGTGACACCCCACTCCTTACTCCCTACAAATCCACTAAATTTTTGCGCGGCGTGCCCCTGTTTGTGATATACTAGAGACTCGAATTGAAGCAAATTTTTGGGTCTTTTCCCAAGGAGATTAATTAAGAGATGGCAAAAGTAACACACAAGCGGCGAGCGGTGAAGAAAAACCCAACGACGCAAAAAGCACGTCCCGAAGGGCCGGTGGCAAAGAAGCGGAATATTAACTGGGCTAAGTGGGCGGCAATCACCATTGCCGTGCTGGTTTCGCTCAGCATGATTCTGTCTCTGATTAAGTTTTAGTCTCTCACAGACGTTGGCTTGACCCGGCAAGATGCCGGGTTTTTTGTTGGTACTGGCGGTCATTAAAAAACGGCCGTTTTTCCCCCTCTCAATCCATCTTCAATTCGCTCCCGGTGGCGCGGCGGCAGCGGCGGTAGGTCATCGGGGGCAAAGTAGCGCAGTTCCAGCGACTCCTCGCCATCGGCGCAAAGGGTGCCGCCCACCACGCGGCACAAAAACAGCGTGCTGACATATTTCATTAGGTCACCGTTGGGGTAAGCCACCTCAAACCGTTCGTCGGAATAAACCCCCACTACCTGTACCGGCTCCACCGCCAGCCCCGTTTCCTCAAAAATCTCGTGGATCACTGTTTGGTCAATCCGCTCCCCCAGCTCCATGCCACCACCCGGCAGCGCCCAACTGCCGTCATCACCTCGCCGTTGCAGCAGGACATAGCCGTTATCATCCACAATCAGGGCAGCCGCAGCGGGGCAAATAAAACGGTCTTGCCCTACATAGCGACGGACAAAGCGAAAGTAAGGTTCCTCAGCGCGGCTGTTACCCGGTTGCCCACGTTGAAAGCTGACTTCGGGCTGGTTTGCCAGGCAATCTTCGGCCATGGCGCGGTACCAAACGGCCGTTTCTCCCAACCTTTCCAACAGTTCCCCCGGCTCACACCACGCCAACCCCGTCGTTTCATCTCCATCCAGCCGCAGGTCGCCCCCCGTAACGTGGCATTCAAAGGTGGCGGTAAATTGCTGCACCTGGTCGCCGTTGGGGTATAGCACGTCAAAATCGGGCGAGCTATAAAGACCAATCAGCCGTGTCACGACCACCTCTAGCCCTGTTTCTTCGCGGGCTTCGCGCACGGCGCAGGCGGGCAAGCTTTCGCCCAATTCCAGCACGCCGCCGCTAAATCCCCACCAGCCAAAGTCGCCGCGCTGTTGCAGCAGAAAACGGCCGTTGTTGTCCCGAATAACGGCCGTTGCCGTGACCAAAATAATCTTTTGCGAACCCACCTGGCCGCGAATCCAACGTAAATACGACATGTTTATTTTGTCACGTAAAGTCACAAATAACAGCAATCCATCTTTGCGACTTTGCGACTTTGCGTGAGATTCTTTCGCTATTCACCAAAACGAAAACCTGCTGCCTCTTTCTGTAGCTGCGCCTTTGTTTTCGGCGATAGCGCGTTCCACTTTTGCCCGGTCAGCGCCCCATGCAGCGCATAGAGCAAATTGAGGCTGGCTCGTTCGTGCCGCGCTTTTGCTAGGCAATAGGCCGTCACCGCCCCCATCTCACGTAGCTCATCCAACGTCGTCACCCCAATCTCGCGCAGCCAGCCGGCCGAAGTCGGCCCCAAATTCAGCTCATTTTCCAACGCACCCATATCTGCCCTACCCTCACTGATTACCGACGGCTGTTTACCGATTACTGAGAACCCTCGCCCATCGCCGAATACGTCCCCACTGTACACAGTTGAAACAGCGACCGCGCCATAAACTCTGGCGAATAGGGCATATTATTTTCCAGCCACCAGCTAATCAGTGCAAACAGCGACCCAGCCACATGCCACGAAATCATCGAGGCGGGCAGTGGGTCTGTTGCTACCTGCGCCAGTACCATTTGCCGCTCATTGTAGGCGGCAATGTAGCGAATGACGCTGCTGGTTACATACCCCAGCCCCTGCTGGCTTAACACCGTGCGGAACAGTGCCTGGTTTTCGGCCACATATTCAAACACGCGCTGCATGTGCAGCGGGTTGCCCCACGGCGGTTCCCCATTGGCCTCTGCTTCCAAAAGCTGCACCAACTCATCAAAATGGGTTTCCAGACTGTCCACCAGCAGCTCTTCCTTGCTGCCATAGTGCAAATAAAACGTGGCGCGGTTCAGGTCTGCTCGTTCTGTAATATCTTGAATGGTGATGGAGTCGTAGGAACGCTCCAGAATGAGTGCCAAAATTGCCTCACTGAGCTGCCGCCGCGTCCGCAAAACCCGCCTATCGGTTTTATTTTTCATCGCTCACCTTGTTTTTCAACAATTGTCGCTTATTCAACAGAGTGACAATGTTGCCGGTTGACAAATTAGGCAACATCCATACTATTTTATTGACGAATTGCTGTTTAATCAACAGTTTGTTGAATAAGTGAATATTTTGCAGTATGTTGCACGCCAGCGTGCAGCGCACTGATTGCAGACGGAGTGGTGTCACATGAATTCTCAATTACCTCCCGGCCCAGAAAGTAAGGGTCTTTGGGGCGATCTCAACGAGTTTGCCCCCAATCCCCCAGCCTATTTGCTCAAGCTCGCCAAAACTTATGGCTCGATTGCACGCTTTCGTATTCTCAACCGCAGCATGTATTTGCTGACTGACCCCGACATGATTCGGGAAGTGTTGGTAAAACAGCAGGAGATTTTTGCCAAAACACCGTTTGACAAGGATGTACTGGGGCGGTTTTTGGGCAAAGGGTTGGTAACCAACGATGGCGAATTTCACAAGCAGCAGCGAAGATTGGTGCAGCCAGCGTTCCACATGAAGCGAATTCAAGCGTATGCCGAGATCATGGTGCAGTATACGGACAGAATGCTCAACGGATGGCAAGATGGGGAGGTGCGGCGGCTGGATGAGGAGATGATGGCCTTGACCATGTTTATTGTCTCCAAAACGCTGTTTGATGCTGATGCGGAAACGATGGAGATGCAGGTACAGGCGGTAGGGGAGGCGATGGATGTGGTGCAGCGCAGCTCCAATGCGGATTATCGGCGCGGCTTTCCGGTGCCAAGCTGGCTGCCAACGCGCAATAACCGAGAGCGGAAGCGGGCAGCAAAGGTGTTGGCAGAAGTGTTGGGCGGGATTATTGCAGAGCGGCGGCGGGAAGGAACGGCCGTTGATCACGGTGATCTCCTGTCCATGCTGCTGCTGGCGCAGGGGGAAGACGGCAGCCAGATGAGCGACCAACAGGTGCTGGATGAGGCAGTGACACTGTTTGCCGCCGGGCACGAAACGACATCTAACGCGCTGACGTGGACGTGGTATTTGCTGAGCCAGCATCCGGAGGTAGAAGCGCAATTACATGAGGAATTAGATGGGGTGTTAAACGGCCGTTTACCCACCTTCCACGACCTTCCCAACCTACCCTACACGGGAATGGTGATCAAGGAAGCACTGCGGCTTTACCCACCGGCCTGGGTGCTAAACGGCCGTTCCCCCCTAACCGACACCGAAGTGGGTGGCTACCCCATCAAAAAAGGGAGCATCGTCTTCATCAGCCCCTACGTGATGCACCGGCTGCCGCACTATTTTGCCGAGCCGGAAGAATTTCGGCCGGAGCGGTTTACGCCAGAGCAGGAAAAAGAGCTGCCGCGCTATGTCTATTTGCCGTTTGGCGCGGGGCCGCGTGTCTGCATTGGCAACGCCTTCGCCATGATGGAGGCGCAACTGCTGCTGGCAACCATCGCCCAGCGTTTCCGCTTCGAGCTGGTGCCGGAGCAGGAAATTGTGCCGAATCCGCTTATCACGCTGTCACCACGCGATGGGCTGCAGATGCGGCTGGTGGCGCGGGAAAAATTAGCGGAAAAGACAGTAAGCCATATGGTGAATATGGCTTACGTCCCGGCAGATTAAGTTTGATGTGGTTTGTTAGGCGGTAAAAGGGGAATGGGAAACGGCCGTTTTCTGCGCCGCTTCCCATTTTGGGTTGTTTATTCTTCGATGTAGAGCAACCAGCCTTTGCGACGGGTGCCAAACTGTTTGATCTGGCCGTTAGAGTAATATTCATCACCCGAATTGCCACACACCTTTAGCTGGCCGTTCTCATAAAATTCATCGCCTGAGTCACCACATTTTTTAAGGCGGCCATCGGCGTAGAATTCATCACCGTTATAGCCATTGGTTTTTAAACGGCCGTTTGGCCAGAAAACATCCATTACAAGACCTCCTAGTTCAAATACAGTAGACCTGAAAATAAGCTCATGCTTTTAGTCTTTAGCTCAATCTTTTTGACCTTGTTGCTGTTGAGAATCTGAAAGATTGACTGCAGATGTGAGCAAGGCAATTATTCTTTCAAAGAATCGGTCACTAAAACCAGCTAAAAAGCCAATCACAGCATAAATGCCAAATTCCGCTAAAGTGGCCTCTGTTGCATCTGGGGGCTGGCTTCCCAGAACAACTAAACCAGATGATATTGCCATGTAGGATACACCACTCATCAAAATACCGATCATTGGCCGAGCAAGCACCCACCGAAGTTCAACGTCAAAACGAACACGACCTCGTTGGTTATAAAACCGATGCAAAATGTGAGCCAAGCTACCAGCTGCTCCCCACATAACGATAGCCCATGGAACGCTATAAACAGGAATAAGTTCTAGTAATTGCCAATTGCGCCCAAATATCAATGGTAGGAAAACAATAACAATATAGATTACAGTAGCTACTATAACCGCCATTTGCCATTGGCGCTGAGATTGTTTTTGCGACTTTTCAATAATGATTGCTTGATGAATAAACGTAATAGCAGATTGGAGTCTTGGCCAATCGACGTAATTTTCTTGCTCAATTTGACTTAATATATCCTGAGCCTCTTGGCGCCTCTGGATAACGCTATTATAAAGCTCTTCATTATCAATCAATTCGCTGACAGCTTGGTTTGAAACGCGAATCAACTCAGTTTCCCAATACATTTTTCGAGATTCAAGTGAGCTTTGTTGCCGTGCAATTAATTCGGCTTCTGCATTATCAAGTTTGTTCTTGGTCTCTTCGAGTTTTTGGCTGTTCCTTTTGCTCTGAAGCGAATAAATGACTAAGAAGATAGATATAAACAAGGCAACTAAAATTATATTTCCTGGAAATGTAACAAGAATGGCAAGTTTCCCCACAAAAGCTTCTGGGTAAAATATGAAAAATGCGAAGAATACTACACACAAGTAAAAAAGGATAAGAAGTACCCAAAGAATAAGCGTAGATTGTTGTCGCTGTAAGGCAAATAAATGTTCCTGTAACCTATCTCGCTCACCCCGTTTCTTATATAGCTCATCGGCTTGTGATGCTACTCCTGTTGTAGCATGACGCAATGATGGGTTTTCCGATACTGGAATATCCTCTGCTCCTACCTTAGGTTCAAAATCAGATACATTTGTCATATCAAAAACCTTTCGATAAAGTGTTAGGTACATATTTGCACCTAACACTCATTAAAAACTGTACCTAGGCGACGAATGCTCCATCCTGCAATATTGCTTCAGTCGTGTAGTAGGGCGGTTCATCTTTGGCCAACCAGCCTACATCACTCCATTCTTTGTAAACAAACATATAGCTAGAGTTTCGCCGTTTGACAGACATCACAACTTTGCCACAATACCAGCCAGAATTCGACCCACTGTTATCGTGATAGAGCCGAATTTGACTATCACGCAACTCGCCCATCTCGAGATTTACCCGAAACTGGTAGGTATCCGTGTCACCTCGCTCAAAGTCGTCGTATCCCGGTTTGTCTAAGAGGTAGTGTACCCCAGCTACTTCAATGTATACGTCTGCATCTGTTCCCGCATAGTTAATATTCGGGGTTGTAATGGTGATTTTAAAAGCAGAAATATTCGCATCATCATTAAAACGACGAGTTTGCCGCTCTGAGCCTGCTACAAATAAACGTCTTGGTTTGGGCATGATCTGAACTCCTGTTTGATTGTTGAAGTACACGTTTGACCGCGCACCCGCTAAGGTTAAATAGATTTGTAGAGCAAACTACCAGCTTTTGTTCATGGCTATAATTTTGACTGCCTTTTATTGAATAGGGTCAAGCTATTAGCCTACTATAGGCGAGGGTATTACCATGCCATTGCCGTCATTGCCTTGCAACAGGGTAACGGTTGTGGCAATTTCGCTGCCATTGTCTTTATTTTGTTGGTAGAGCTTGGTTAAACTGCTTGTTAGCTGGCCAGCTACTTGGTTGTTAGCTGCGTTGGTTGCATGTCATGCGTAATCGCAGTGTAGGGGAGATTTACGGCCGTTTCAAGAGCTACTGGCCGTTTATATCGCTTTTATATCGGCAGATGTGGGGAAAAGTGAGGGGAGGTAGGCAAAAAGAAACGGCCGTTTTCACCATAAAAGGCAAAACGGCCGTTTGTATCGTTTCTAGTATCGCTTGGCAGCTACTGTCCGGGCGGCAAAAAGTCAAAAATCATTTGGGCGTGAAGATTTTTACCATATTCCCCCATATGCGCACCATACGTTTGGCCATCACTATAGTAGGCTAAAGCCAATTCATACATAATTTCCTCGGTGCTGACCGGGAAGGGATCCATTTCCAACTGGAAGACAGCATGTCCCTTTTCATCAACAATAACATTGTTTTCAGAACCATCAGGCACACCACAGGTAACTTCTTTCAAGACGACAAAGGGGGTCGGCTGAAACTTGACACACCAAAGGGTATAAACACCATTAGGAACGAGCTTCTCAAAGGTCAAATCAAGATAGGCGCGATTGTTCCGAATCGTGTAAGTTCCATGCCCTTCAGCGGCAACCCAATCTGCCAGTGTGAAGCCCAATGGTTCGCCTTTAGGGAAGGGGCCTAAATTAAAGGGCGGGTCTAACGTATCTGCCACGAATTCGGATGAATTGTAAAGGGGTTGAGCAAGAATATCAGCTTCTAGGGTAAGAGGACGTGCAACCACTTCATCTCCCGCAGAAATATAAACGTGTTGAACGGGTAGATCCATTTGGACATTGGCAATTTCCATGGGAATAAAGTTGACCTGCGTGACGAGATTAGGCCCAACAACAGGGGCAGGGCTAGTCGCAAAAGGGGTCCACGTTGGTTCAACTTGGGCAACTTGAACGGCCGTTTCGGGGCAAGTTGGTTGTGTATCCCCAATACGATAAAAGACACGTTCTTCCTCCGTAAAGTCTCGTCTAATTTGCTGGCAAGCAAAAGCGATGACATCTGTCAAATAACACCCGCAAATGTACCACCCATTTACGGCAATAGTGTGCCACCCGTTTACGGCCATGATGTACCAG
>JAGQGA010000620.1 GCA_020432595.1 Anaerolineales bacterium
GCCGTGGTGGAAGCTGACCCACGTCGCCCCCGCCGCTGTGTTAATCAGCGCATTCAAAATCGGCCAGTCGCCAATCGCGTCCGACCCATCCTTCATCCCTTCCGTTTCGCGGTTGGGGCTGGCTACCGAACCACTGTCCAGATGATCCCGCCCAATCACAATCGGAGCCTTCAACTCGCCCGAGGCCACCATTTCGTTAAATTTCAGCCCTGCCCGCGCCCGTTCGCCATACCCCAGCCAGCAAATGCGGGCCGGTAATCCCTGAAACTCAATATCCCGCTGCGCCATCTCAATCCACCGCGCCAAATGCTCATCTTCGGGGAAAAGCTCTAAAATGGCACGATCAGTGGCGTAAATATCTTCAGGGTCGCCCGACAGCGCCACCCAGCGGAACGGCCCCTTGCCTTCGCAAAAGAGGGGGCGAATGTAAGCCGGGACAAAGCCGGGGTAGTTAAACGCCTCTTTTAGCCCGTTGTCATACGCCCGCTGGCGTAAATTATTGCCATAATCAAAAACCACTGCCCCCTGCTTTTGCCAATCGAGCATCGCCTGTACGTGGATGGTCATCGAGTCCACCGCCTGCTGGCGATAGTCGTCGGGGTCGCTGACGCGCAGTGCCGCCGCCTCTTCCAGCGACAATCCGGCGGGAATGTAGCCATACATCGGGTCATGGGCTGAGGTTTGGTCGGTGACGACATCGGGGCGCACCCCCAATTCCACCAGTCGCGGCAGCACTTCGGCCGCGTTGGCAACCAGGGCGATGGATTTTGGCTCCTTGGCGGCAACAGCTTCTTCCACCCAGGTCATCGCCTCTTCTAAATTGTCGGTCATCACGTCCACCTGCCGCAGCGACAACCGCCGCTCGGCACGCCAGCGATCCACTTCGACAAACAGCCCCACGCCGCCGTTCATGGTCACGGCCAGCGGCTGCGCCCCGCCCATTTCGCCCAAACCGGCCGTTAGCACAAATTTGCCCTTCAGCGACGACCACCCTTCCTGCCGCGCCAACGCGCCAAATGTCTCGTAGGTTCCCTGCAAAATTCCCTGCGTGCCAATGTAAATCCAGCTTCCGGCGGTCATCTGCCCATACATCATCAGCCCATCGGCCTCCCACTTGTCAAAGTTGGCCTGGGTGGCCCAGGCGGGGACGATGTTGGAGTTGGCGATGAGGACGCGGGGGGCATCGGTGTGGGTACGAAAGACAGCCACCGGTTTGCCCGACTGCACCATGAGAGTTTCATCCGGCTCTAGCTGGCGCAGCGATTCGAGAATGGCATCGAAGGCGGGCCAATTGCGGGCAGCACGGCCACGCCCACCGTAGACGATGAGATTATCAGGGTCGCCCGCCACCACGGGGTCGAGGTTGTTTTGCAACATGCGGTAGGCGGCTTCAATTTGCCAATTTTTACAGCTTAACTGGGTGCCACGCGGGGCGTGTATGGTTCGTTTCATGGGAACTCCTCTTAAATAAGCGCATTAAATTGGGTTCTAAACTGCATTTCATCGCTGCGGCAGAGGGCATGGTAATAAACGGCCGTTTTTACCTCCCCCGCCACCAACGTATACGTCAACCTGTCCACCGCAAACACCCGCGATTCGGCAGGGATTTGCAGCAAGTTGGCTATCTGCGGCTCGGCCGGCCGTATCTCTACCGTATGCGTCACCCGCACCAGCGGTAGCTCATACTTATGCACCAGCAGCCAGTGGATTGATTGATTCTCCACATCCTCCGTCGCCAGCGGTGGGCAGAGCGTTGTCCGCAAAAAACGCTCCTCATAAAGAGTCGGCTGGTTATCCGCCAGCCGCAGCCGACAAATCGTGATCACCGGCTCCTCAACAGCCACATCCAACTGTGCTGCGATTTCTGCCGAAGCTGGCACGATTTCCTGTCGCAACACCTGGGTACTGGGGCGGCGCTGCTGCCACTGCATTTCCTGGGCAAAGTTGCTTAGGCTAAAGCCCACCAGCCGATCTTTTACTGGGTCGGCCACAAAGGTGCCGCGCCCTTGCTCTCGCCGCACTAGCCGTTGGCTTTCGAGTAAATCAATCGCCTTACGCACCGTGCCCCGGCTCACGGCAAATGTTTTGGCAAGTGCCTCCTCGGTAGGCATCTGCGTTTCTGGCCGCAGTTCACCGCTGGCAATCTGCTGCCGCAGGTGCTGGCTGAGCAAAAAATATTTGGGGGCATAACTGCTAAAGGCTGCGTCCATGTGAAGACTATATCACAAAAATTTGTCTAGACAACTAGATAAATTTGCTCTGCTGTACAAACGCATGATTTGCATAATTCCCATAGGGCAACATTGCCGATTTGGAACAAAAGTTCTAAAATAAGGTTAAACACGATGCCAAAGGAGTTCATAAAACGATGAATGCAGATGCTTTTCGCCATTTCTACGCCTATCATTTCGCCGAAAATCGCAACATTTGGGATAGCTATATCATGGAGCTATCGTATGAACAATTCACGCAAGACGCTGGCTATTCATACGGCTCCGTCCGCGAGCAAATTGTCCACCTTATGGAAGCAGATGAAATATGGTTCTGCGAACTGCAAGGGTTTGAGCCATCTGAGCCGTTGCCTCCCGCACACAAGGATGACCGCCAAGCTATGCGTGCCCGCTGGGATACTATTGAACAAGGAATGCAGGTTTATTTGGGTTTTTTGCAAGACAAGATGCTGTTTGAAAAGCCAATCCAAGAGCCAGAAGAGGACAGGGATCTGCTTGTTTGGCAAGTGCTGCTCCATGTGGTCAATCATGGCACCGATCACCGCGCCCAGATGCTCAGGCTGTTAAACGACCTGGGCATTAAAACGGTGTCGCAAGATTATATTTTCCATGTTTATAACCACCCCCTGTAGATAGACAAAAGACCTCAAAGGTTTCAGAAAATCTTTGAGGTCTTTCAATACCGATTTTTGAATCCTCTGGGTGTTGTGTCACAATTAGGCGGCTTTATTTTTGTGGGCTGGAGTGTATGCCCTCCAGCCACTAACCCGAAGAGGAGTTTGCACGAATCATGACCTTAAAAGTAGGTATCATCGGCGTGGGCGGTATTGCCCACACCCATTTGCCCGGCTGGGCAGCTTCCCCACACACTGAAGTTATTGCAGGCAGCGACATCAACGAAGCGGTGCTGAACAAATGGGGGCAGGAGAACAATATTTCCCGGCTTTACAGTCGGCCGGCCGACATCATTAACGATCCCGATATTGACATCATTGACATCTGCACTCCCAATAACTACCACGCCCCGCTGGCCGTGGCCGCTATGGAAGCGGGCAAACACGTCTTGTGCGAAAAACCGCTGGCTCCCAACCCCGCTGAAGTAGACAAAATGATTGCCGCCCGCGATGCTACCGGCAAACTGTTGATGACAGCGCAGCATTTCCGCTTCAAGGGCAACTCAAAGGCGATGAAGCAAGAAATTGATGCG
>JAGQGA010000621.1 GCA_020432595.1 Anaerolineales bacterium
CACGCGGCACGGCCGAACAGTTGGGGGCATTGGGGCAAGCCTTTAGCCGTCCTATGGCCGATGATGCCGATTTTCAAACGATCTGGAAAGCTATCACTCCCCTCTATTTCCACAACTACAACCCGGCCGTGGGTGAGGCCATGGATGCCCGAACAAGCTACAGTGCGGCGGCCTGGAATCAGGTGAATGCCAACTGTTTGCCGGTGTTCAATGTCCTTGCCCAGCTTGGTCAGGTCAATGTACCAACCCTCATTATTTCGGGCATAGACGACTGGATTACGCCACTCAAACAAGGGGGGGAACGGATTCACGCAGCTTTGCCCAATTCAGAGCTTATCGTGTTTGATAAGAGCGGGCATTGGCCGTTTATCGAGGAGCAGGAAAAGTTTGTGCAGGTTGTGGGCGACTGGCTTGCTCGGCTTGGATAGCGATCGTGGCGAAGGGTGAAAAAACGGCCGTTTTACTCAATTGACAGCCACACGTCTCTTGTACTATACTCCCCTATAGTATATGGCTCTTTCTGAGTCCAGAAATCAACAAGAGGAAGACTTCATTATGCCAATGTATCAATACCAATGCCGCAGTTGCGAGCAACCTTTTGAGAAACGCTTGTCCATGTCACGGGCAAGTGACCCACAAGATTGCCCCGCCTGCGGCAGCGCCGACACCCGCAAGCGCTTGGGCGCGATTGCGCTAGGTGGCCTCTCATCTTCAGTTTCTATGGCTGCACCCCAACCAGCCCCCAGGCGCATTTCCTGACTGGGCGACTGTTAGACAGGCCGTGTGTCTGTCAAACGGGCCGTGTGCCTGTTATCTCTAAAAAAACGGGTCGCGGATCAACAATCTGCGACCCGCTTTTGCTTATGAAAATTCAATCGTCAGCAGTAAAAGAAAATATGCACCAACGGCTGCGCCGAATTGAGGGGCAAGTGCAAGGGGTGCAGCGGATGCTGGATGCAGACCGCGATTGTGGTGACATTGTGCAACAGTTGCGAGCCATACGGGCGGCTCTGGATAAGGCCACCACGCTCTTTGTACAAGCTCATGCCCGCGAGTGCTTGCTCCAAGGTGGGCAAATGAATCCGGCAGAACAGGTTGAACTCATTGATTCCGTGCTTGAATTGATGGCCAAGACTTACTAACAAAGCGTTTTGGGGTTTTATGAAAAGCGATCTGATTTGGCCTCGCGCCATTCTCCACCTGGATATGGACGCTTTTTATGTCAATGTCCACTGCTTGACGCACCCGGAAGACAAGGGAATTCCGCTGGTGGTGGGGGGAAAGCCAGATGAACGGGGGGTGGTGTCGTCAGCCAGCTATGCGGCGCGGCAATTAGGGATTCGCTCGGCAATGCCGACGGCAACGGCCGTTCGTCTCTGCCCCACGCTCAAAATTGTCCCTGCCGACTGGCCGCGCATCCGTGCCAGTTCGCGGGAGGTGATGGGAGTGCTGGCGCAGTTTGGCCCAATCGAGAAGATGAGTGTAGACGAAGCGTATGTGGAGTTGACCCACTGGTTTGAGCAGGAACCGGGTTTGGTGGCGGAGGAGATGGCGATGAGGGTGAGAACGGCCGTTAAAACCCATACCACCCTCCCCGCCTCCGTCGGTCTTGCCACCAGCAAACTTGTCGCCAAAGTCGCCTCCGACTACGACAAACCCGAAGGCTGCACCGTTGTTGCCCCCGGAAGCGAAGCTACTTTTCTGTCCTCTCTGCCCACCCGCGCCATTTGGGGCATTGGCCCCCGCACCGCTGAAAAGTTGGCCGACATGGGTATTGCTACCTGCGGCCAGCTTGCCGCTGCTGACCTCGGCACGCTTCACGCCCGCTTTGGCAACATGGGAGCTGATTTGCAGCAGCGGGCACGCGGCATTGATCCCCGCCCCGTGCAGTCTGACCCCGGCATTTCCAAATCCATCAGCCAGGAGTGGACGTTTAACAACGACATCAACGACCCCACCATTTTGCGCCGCCAACTTCGCAAAATGAGCCAAAGCGTGGCCGAATCGCTGCAACAGGAAAGGCTGCTGGCGCATACAGTCAGCGTCAAATTCCGCTGGGCTGATTTCACCACCTTCACCCGGCAAAAATCCCTCGCCGTTGGCACCGATGATGCCGAACTCATCTACCAGCTTGCCGAAACGATTTGGGAGCAAAATTGGCCTGTCGGACAACGTATGCGGCTCATTGGCGTGGGAGCCAGCAACCTCAAAGAAAGCACCCGGCGCCAGCTTTCGTTAGGGATATAAGCGATTGAGGTGCATTGAACCGTGCTATAAATTGTGCTAGTATTTGGTGCATTATAGTGATGCATGATTGAGGTGCAGAATGATACGAATGACAATTACAGTCGATGATGAATTGGTTGATGCGGTCAAGGAAATATCTGGTGCCAGCACAAAATCGGAAGCCATCAATGTTGCATTACAAGATTTCTTACGCAGGCAGCGATTGCAGCGCGTACTAGCACGACAGGGGAAAATTGATCTGGCTTTAGATCAAGCAAAATTGCAGGAACTGCGAGAAACCTCATGATAGTTGTTGATAGCTCTGCTTTTATTGAATACTATCGTCCTCAGGGAAACAAAGTGGCTAGCCAACTTGTTGGGGAAGCTATCGCCAACGATCAAGTCTTGGTAAACGGGATCATTCAAGCTGAAATCGTTGCATTCGCTCCCTCCAAACGAGAATTTGAGTTGCTCACAGTTGACTTTTCTGCATTTCATTGGCTCGACCTAACCAAACACATTTTTGACTTGGCCACAGAACTCGGCTTTACAATGCGGCAAAAGGGGTTTACCTTGCCAACTACAGATTTGCTCATTGCTGCGACTGCTTTGCATACACAAAGCACCTTATACCATCTGGACAAACATTTTGTTGTGATCAGCGATCATACATCGCTTAAGCAGGTAGACTTAAGATAGCCTACCGAAGCTACAGACACTAAAAATCACCCGATTTCTACAAAAACCTATAGAAACCTCGTAAAATTATACAGAGTTCTGTATATTTAGGGCTGTATGATGACAGAGAACGACTGGTTAAATTTGAGCGAGGCGGCAGAGGTGCTGGGGGTGCATCCGGCCACAGTACGTGCCTGGTCAGACCGGGGCGATTTGCCAACGCAGCGCACGGCAGGCGGACACCGCCGCTTTCGCCGTGCAGACCTTGAGACGTGGGGGGCTGGTGCAGGCAAGCTGCAGGAGCGGCGACAGTTGACCAGTGCCCAGTTGGTGGTGCAGAACATGCTGGGTCGCGCCCGGCTGGAACTAACCGAGGGGGCGTTTAATGATGAGACCTGGTACCAACTACTGGATGAAACGGCCAAAAAAGAGCTGCGCGAGATCGGCCGACGGCTACTGCAACTGGTGGTAGCTTACCTGACGGAACCTACGCAGGAAGCCACACTGCTGCGGCAAGCGCAGCAAATTG
>JAGQGA010000622.1 GCA_020432595.1 Anaerolineales bacterium
ACCATTCCCCTGATTATCGAGGGGACGGCCAGCGACATTCACCCGCCGCTGTATTATTTGCTGCTGCGCGGCTGGCGCG
The DNA here is from genome assembly GCA_020432595.1 of Anaerolineales bacterium. The sequence goes on from JAGQGA010000622.1 coordinate 80, forward strand.
AGCTGCTGGGGGAAACAGAGTTTGGCCTGCGGTCGCTGTCGGCTTTTGCCGGGGTGCTGACGGTAGCGGGGGTGATGGGGCTGGGGGAGCTGCTCACGCAAAGGCGCAAAGGCGCAAAGTTGGTGGTTTTGGCGGCGGGGCTGTTGGCGGCGGTGAATCCGGCGCTGGTGTATTACAGCCAGGAGACGCGAATGTATGCGCTGTTGGCGCTGTGGGGGGTGTTGTTGGGAGGGTTGTTTTGGGGATGGTTGCGTAGAACGTGGGGTGTGGGGCGTGGGGCGTGGGGCTGGTGGGTTGGCTATTTGGTGGTGGCAACGGCCGGTTTGTATACGCATTATTTTTTTCCGGCGGTGCTGTTGGTGCATAATGTGGTGTTTTCGTGTTGTGTATTGCGGCAACGTTTCACGCAAAGGCGCAAAGCCGCCAAGAACCTTTTGCTTTGCGCCTTCGCGCCTTTGCGTGAGCCAATGTCCCTGTTGTCCTGGGTTGGTTTGCAAACGGCCGTTTTTCTCCTCTACCTCCCCTGGCTTCCCATCTTTTTGCGGCAGGCAGGAGGGCGGTCGGCCGTGCGGGAACCGTTTTTTACCTTTTTACGCCACAGCTTGAATTGGCTGGCCTTTGGTGAAACGTACACGGCGGCCGGGTGGCTCATCGGGCTAGTCAGTCTGCTGTTGGCGTGGTCGGTGGTTACAAACTGGGGCAATGGGTGGCTGTTGTTGCCGTTGGCGGGAACGGCCGTTCCGGTGCTGTTTATGTTTGCTGTTGGCACCACCCAGCCCGCTTTTTTTAAGTTTATGGGAACGGCCGTTCCCTTCCTCTGTCTTTGGCTGGCTTTTGCCACAATACCATCCGCGTTCGTCCGCGTTCGTCCGCGTCCCATTTTCTTTCTGCTCCCACTGCTTGTTGTGGTGATGGCAAACGGCCGTTCGCTGCAAGCCCTTTACTTCAACCCAGATTATGCCCGCGTGGATTATCGCGGTATGGCCGAACGCATTGCCCGTGAAAACCACCCCAACGCGGGCATCATTTTGGATGCCCCCAACCAGTGGGAAGTGTTTACCTACTACCACCGCGACGGTGCGCCTGTTTACCCGTTGCCACGCGGCACGGTGGCGGAACGGGAGACGCTGGAGCCGGAGTTGGCGCAGATTACTGCTGACCACCGCCGCATTTACGCCATTTTTTGGGGGGAAGAGCAGCGCGACCCGGAGCGGATTGTGGAGTCATGGCTGGATGCCCATGCGTTTAAGGCGACGGATGAGTGGGTGGGGGATGTGCGCTTTGTGACCTATGCCGTGCCGTCGGCGGGGGCGGGGGTGATGGAAACGGCCGTTTCCGACGTTCACTTTGGCGACTCCATTGCCCTGCTCGGCTACACCATCCCGCAAACGACGCTGCCAGCGGGGGATATTGTGGAGGTGACGCTGTTTTGGCAAACGGCCGTTTCCCTCGACCAACGCTACAAAGTTTTCATCCACCTGCTGGACAGCAGCGGCCAGCTTGTGACCCAGCGCGACAGCGAGCCGGGCGGTGGGCTGAACCCGACCGATGGCTGGCCGGTGGGCGAACCGATCCGCGACAACTACGGCCTGCTGCTGCCCGCCACCCTGCCGCCCGACGGTTATCAGCTGGTGGTCGGGCTGTATGAACAATCCACCGCCGCCCCGCGTCTGCCGCTGACGGCTGCCAATGGCACAAATGATGCCTTTCCGCTGGCGGAGATTTTGGTAATCGGTAATCAGTAACCGGTAAGCAGTACTGAACACTGATGCCTGTTTACCGATTACTGTTTACAGTCGGCGGGGGAGGCGGGTGGTGGAAACGGCCGTTAACAATTGCAGTACCCCTAAGATAATGTAAAAGACCCAAAATGGAGCCACCAGCAGCGTCAGATAAACCAGTGCCTGCGTCAGCAGCGATGACCCTTCTCGCCACGTTGTAAACACCATGGTCATCTCACTTCGCTCACGCGGGCGCACCATCCGCATAAAGGGAATGTTGCCCAGCACATCAATGCCGCCTGCCCCCAACGCCCCCACAAACCAGAAAAGTAGCCCGATAGGTTGCGATGTAGCAATGAACCCCAGCCCAAAGAGGCTGATGCCGATAAGCAGGAAGGAAACGATGATGACTTGTCGTGTGCCAAACCGTTCTGCCAGCCGCTGCACAACCGGGCTAAAAAAGAGCAGCCCGCTGGCTCCCGACAGCATGACCCCGCCAACCCAGCTTGGCAGCCCGGCTTCCACCACATAAATGGGGCCATAGACAAACAGAGCCGACCAAAAGCAGGCGCGGCTAAGGGTGATCAGGTAGGCGATGCGGAGGCGGGGCTGGCTAATATAGCGTGCGATGGCGCGAATGGGGTTTTGGGCGCGGGAACGCGCCGGCCGAATGACGGGGTTGCCCCCCAAACGCAGCCGCCAGAAGTAGAGCAACATCAGCACGGTGGCAATGGCCGAAACCAGATAGATAACAAATTCCGGGCTATTTTCGTAAATCCACACGCCGACCGTTGGCCCCAGCAGCCACGCCGCCCCATTGTAAATCATGCGGCGCGACTCGCTGCGCGTTAGATCGGCTTTGCCGATGTAGTCCATGATGTAGAGCGACATGCAAACGGAGAAAATGGTGGCTCCCGCCGAGCGCAGCCCGATGCCAACGGCAAAAAGTGGGGCGTTGCCAGAGGAAAAAAAGATGACGGAGAAGATGAGCATTAGCCCGCCCAGTGTGAGCAGCCGCCGTCGCTGTAGTAGCTGTTCCAGGGTGGCGAGATTGAGGGTGAAGATGAGGGTGATGACGGCACTGGCAAAATAAACGGTGGCAATGGTTTCTTTGCTGTTGAACGCTTTGAGGGCGATGAGGGGCAGCACGCCGACGAGTGCAGAGCGGCTGAAGCCGTCTATGCCGGTTAGCCGTGCGAGGGAGGTGCTGGCTTCGGGCGGGAGTTGGTTGAGGAAATAGGGTCGTCTAAAAAGCATGGTTTACCTAGTGAATAGTGGTTTTGCCAAACGGCCGTTTATAATTGACCCCTTACCTATTGTCAACGATTTTGTTTGCTGTAGGGCAAGTTTGCAAACTTGTCCTACACGTTCAAGGGAGAAAAATAATGATTGTCATTGCAGGACAATTTCCGGTGCAGCCGGAAAAACGGGAAGAGGCGGTGGCGGCGGCTTTGGAGATGGCGGCGGCTACGCAGCAAGAAGTGGGCTGCCTTCGCTATGATTTTCACGCCAGCCTGGCCGACCCCAATCTGTTTTTGATTTTTGAAGAATGGGAAACAGCCGAGGCACTGGCTGCCCATTCCCAAACCCCTCACATGGCCGTGTTTCGGCAAAAATTGCC
>JAGQGA010000623.1 GCA_020432595.1 Anaerolineales bacterium
CAAAAGCTTTATCTGTCGGTCGGCACGGTCAAAGTCCATACGCGCAATATTTACGGCAAGTTGGGGGTAAGTAGTCGCACTCAGGCAGTGGCCAAGGCGCAGGGGTTGGGGATTTTGTAGACGGCCGTTCCTCCCCAATACTACCTCCCTACCACCTTCGGTAGATGAAAAACCCTCTCATATTTTGCACAATAACCTCATCTAATTGAACTGAGGTGAAAGATGCAAACCATTTCGAGTGCTGAATTAAAAGAGAAACTGGATCGCGGCGACGATTTCAAGCTGGTTATGACGATGAATGAGCAAGCTTTTCATAAGGCACATATTCCTGGCTCACTCTGGGCGGCAATTCAGAATGTCACAGAAGTCGTTCATCCTAATGAAGAAATTGTTGTTTACTGCTCCAACTTGTATTGCCCCGCCAGTATCGCTGCCTATCAGCTATTGGTTCGGGCTGGTTATGCCCATGTGCGCCGCTTTGCTGGTGGTTTGGCTGAATGGGAAGCGGCTGGTTATTCGTTGGTGAGAGGATGAGGGTGAACGGCCGTTACCCCACCCCCCACATTTCCTCTATAATACCCACATGGCTGAGATACTCCTGCAAACCAAGCTGTTTGCACCGCCGTTACGGCCGTTAGCCATCGCCCGCCCCCATCTCATCCACAAACTCAACACCGGGCTAAATGGCAAGCTAACCCTTGTCTCCGCGCCTGCCGGTTTTGGCAAGACAACCTTGGTTAGCAGTTGGTTACGGCAGTGCGAACGGCCGTTTGTCTGGCTCTCCCTCGACGAAGATGACAATGACCTCATGCGTTTCTTCACCTATGTTGCCGCCGCTGTGCAACAAATACAAGGTGTTAGCAAAACCCTGCAAAGTTTGTTACAAGCAACGCAGCCCATGCCATTCAAGTCCCTAGCCACAGCCCTTATCAATGATTGTTTGACCGCCTCGATTCCCTTTGCGCTGACTCTTGATGATTATCATGTGATTACGGAGACGGCCGTTCACGAAGCCATCTCCTTTCTGCTAGACAACCTGCCACCTCAACTGCACCTGGTTATCACCAGCCGCACCGATCCCTTGCTGCCTTTGTCACGGCTGCGGGCACGGGGGCAAATGACCGAGTTGCGCACTGATGATTTACGCTTCACCGCCCAAGAAGCTGCCGATTTTTTGCAGCAAGTTATGGGGTTGAAGCTATCCGCAGAGCAAGTTTCAGCTTTGGGATCTCGCACGGAGGGATGGATTGCTGGTTTACAGATGGCGTCACTCTCTATGCAAGGACTACAAAGTGAAGTGGACATCACCACTTTTGTCACTGACTTCACAGGCAGCCATCGTTATATTTTTGATTATTTGACAGATGAGGTGTTGACCCAACGGCCGTCTGGCACCCGAGATTTCCTTTTGCAAACGGCCGTTCTTGACCGTTTTTGCGCGTCACTCTGTGAGGCTGTCACAGGAATGAACAACAGCCAAACCCTCCTAAGTCAATTAGATGATGCCAATTTGTTCATCGTTCCCCTCGATGACCAACGTCGCTGGTATCGTTATCATCACCTCTTTGCTGATCTCTTGCGCCAACGCCTGAAACAGCAAGACCAGTTCACCTTATCCCAACTGCATCTTCGTGCCAGTCACTGGTTTCAGCAAAATGGCTTCATGCCAGAAACAGTGCAACACGCGCTGGCAGCGCAAGCCTATGAACAGGCTTGTGATCTCATCATGGTAGTCGCGCCAGAAATGCTTAACAAAGGTAACTATGCCGACTTATATAAATGGATAGAAGCCTTACCCGATTATTTCAAGGCTGACCATTCTGACATATCAATCTACTATGCTTGGGTTCTTTTTCTCATGGGGGAAATTGAAGATGCCTTTCAGCAAGTGGAACGGATAATAGAACGGCCGTTTGCCAACTTGTCTGTCATCACAAACGGCCGTTTAGCCGCCTTACGCGCCTACAAAAGCCATCTCTCCCAAGACCCACACAGTACCCAACAACTAGCACTTGAAGCCTTGCAACATTTGGGTGATAGCGACGATTTCTTTCGGATGAGAACCTTGATTTTGGCTGGACATGCCAAACTTATGTTAGGCGATGCCACGGGCACAGAGGATTACCGCCACGCCATTCAACTGGGACAACGGCTAAATAATCCCTTCGGTGTCTTTGTTGGCACCAGCTATCTGACGCGAATTTTGTTCGACACAGGGCAGCGGCGAGAGGCTCTTTTCGCCTGTCAACGAGCTATAGAGTGGTGTGAATCTCGCCAAGAATTAGAAACCCCGCTCATCAGTTACGCTTATACCGAGTTGGGTCGTCTCCATTACGAAGCCAATGAGCTAGAAAAGGCCGAACGCTATCTGCATCAAGGACTCACACTATCTGAATCATTAGGCCCTTTGGCCTGGAGCAATGCTACGGCTAAGCTTTATTTGGCTGGCCTGCAACACATTCACGGCGATGATGAAACGGCCGTACAAACGCTTACCGACTTAGTAGAAACAATCCGAGAGGCCAATTTACCCGAAGTTGTTGTTTATCTCGAACTAGAGAAGATGGATATGCTCTTGCGTATCGGCGATGTGGCTGGCGCTGAACGGCTGATTGCCAGCCTCAATCTCACCGCTTCCCAGTTACAATTGTCAGATTCTGAAAAAGCTGCGGGCAATCTCATTTATTGCCGTTTCCTCGTGGCGCAAAATAAGATGAGGCAAGCTATAACCATCTTGGATCAGCTTGAAGAGATACTATCGGTAAGACAATGGCACAAACTGCTCGTCCATCTTCACCTTTTGCAGGCTTGTGCTTTCAAAGGACTTGGTGATGAGAAAACGGCCGTATCCCATCTAACCGAAGCAGTAGAATTAGCAGCCGCAGAAAATTGGCAAAGAGCTTTTCTGGATGAAGTTGGCGATTTTGCCGATTTGTTGCCAGCCGTGCGATCAGCAGTTCCCGCCTTTGTGGATACGCTTAAAACCGCATTGGGCTTCAAGCAGCCTAAACCAGTCGCCATCACAAACCAACTGCCAGACCCCCTTAGTGAGCGGGAAATAGAAGTCCTATCCATGCTCGCCACCCATCTTTCCGGGCCAGAGATAGCCGATCATTTGCACATTTCCCTTAATACCTTCAAGACACATACCAAAAATATCTACAGTAAATTGGGAGTTAAGCGGCGGAATACGGCCGTTGCCCGCGCCCAACAACTCGGTTTGCTGTAATAATCACCCCTTTCCCACACCCAATCACCCTATCGGTGTGATGACCAATCACACCATCCTCCCCCATACTATCAACAACAAATAAACAGATGCCCAAACCCACTGGCAACTGATGACTCATTTCTACGGAGGCAATAACTATGAGCCAAATAAACAAATCGCGCATGATAGCCGACATTGAAGGTGAATTC
>JAGQGA010000624.1 GCA_020432595.1 Anaerolineales bacterium
GGCGTACTTCGTCGGTTGCCAGCACCTTCACATAAATGTCGCGCAGCCCGTTGACATCGCCGGGGAGCAGGTTGCCCGCTTCCGTTTCAAAGGCTACATGCGTGCCGTCGTGGCTGATAGCCGGCCGATAGGAATGCCCATTGGACGGATTGCCAAACTCATCGGTGTCTACCAGCGTGGTCAGGCCACCGCTGTAGAGGAAAATGTCGGATTTGCCGTTGACATCCCCGGCCACGAGGTCGGTGGCATCGGAGGCAAAGACGACGGCGGTGCCGTTGGCCGAAACAGAGGGGTTGTAGGAACGGCCGTTTGCGTCCAGCCCACCCGTGTCAATCGAGACCCGCATGGTAACACCCGTCACCCGGTCGTGCAGGAACACATCAGTAAAGCCATTGCCGTCGGCGGCCACCAAGTTGGTAGCATCGGAGGCAAAGACCACATAACGGCCGTCTACGCTGTCGGAGATTTGCGGCGTGAAAGCGTGGCCGTCGGACTGGATGTTGCCTGTTGCCACCGAAACGCGGGTCGTCACGTTGGCAATGCGGTCATGAACAAAGATGTCGGAACGGTTGTTGGTGTCGTTGCCCGCGCCAATCAGGTTGGTGGCGAAGGAGCGGAAGGCGATATAACGGCCGTCGGCCGAAATGGAAGGTTGGTCGGATACTGCCCCAGCCTGCCCGCCGCCGCTGGCAACAGAAACGCGCTGTGTGGTTCCGCCCACGCGGTCATAGACAAACACGTCCACCGTGCCGTTGGTGTCGTTGGCAACCAAGTTGCTGGCTTCGGAGGAGAAGGCGATATAGCGGCCGTCGGCGGAAATGGAGAGGCTGTTGCCGCCAAAGCTGCCGGTTACGCCCACACCAGAGTCGCCGTTGGCTTCTACGCCGCCCAGCCCCACGGAAACGCGGGTGGTGGTGACGGCTCCGGGTTCGTCATAGATGCCGTCGTTGTCGGCATCGCGGTCGCGCAGGAACACGTCTACGTGTCCGGCGTTGTCGCCGTCTACGAGGGTGTCGGCTTCGGATTCAAAGAGTACATAACGGCCGTTTGCCGACATATCCAGCCCATAGATGCCCGAACCGCCGTGGAACCCCTGGCTGTTGTTGGTGTGGAGCGAAACGCGGTTGATTACCCCTTGGTTGAGCGGGTCACATTCAACCAGCGAGAATTTGAAGATGCGGGTTTGCCATGTTTCGGTGTCACCGGCATCGTAATATTCGTTGGTGTACCAGAAGTTACAGTCGTCGTAGGGGTCAACGGTCATGTGGCTGTAGCTGCCCCAGGGACCATCAACGGCCGTTTCCGGGTGATCCACATTGTTATGATCCTGGGGCCCCGTTCCCTGCCAGAACAACATTTCCGGCTGAAGCTGGCCGATGGGGTCAGTGGCTAAACGGCCGGTTTGGTAAATCGCTGGGTACATGGTGCTGTTGGATTTGCTGTAGGCCAACGCCATGTTGCCCTGCCCATCCACCGCCAAACTGCCCAGCCAGCGGTGGGCATTGTCCGACGGGTCAATATAGGTTCCCTGCTGATAGATGCTGGGGGCGGGGCCACCCATGTTGCGAAGCTCATACCAGCGCACCCCCACCGTGCTGCCGTTGCCAACGGTGTGGTTGGCCCACAGGGCTGGGGCGACCGCGCCATTGACTTTGTAGCGGTATTGCAGCGGCTGCATGAGGCGCTGTCCCTGAATGTCTAGCTGCTCGTTGCTGCCTAGCTGCTGCGCCAAATGGCCGACCGGCCAGGTGAAGTTGTTGACGAAACTGGTTTTGGGGCCGGTAAAGCTGGAGTTACTGGTGTTGATCCAGTCAACGTGGAATTCCCAGGTGTAGAATTTGTTGGGCGGCGCGACGGCGGCGAAGTAGTTGGGGGTGCCGTTAGGCGGCGGGTCGCCCAGCAGGTTGCTGGGGAGCAGGCCGCTGTAGCCAAAGCTTTCGCTGATGTAGAAATCTTGCGTGGCGGGGGTGGGGTTGCCCGCTACCATGTCGTTGCGGTTGAAAACCCACACGGCCACACCCTTGGGGGTGCGGTGCAGCCCGTTGTTCCACACGTCATAGAGGTCGGCGGCCATGTAGTAGCCGTCGGGCCACACGCCAAATTTGGGCAGTTCGTGGAGGTAGGTGGGGTGGATTTCAATGGCCCACTGTGACCAATAGGTGGGCAGGTTGGCGAGGGCAAATGGGTCTACCAGCGGGTCAAGCGGCTGGCGGGAAACGGCGATACATTGGTAGTAGGGGCCGTTGTCTATGTCGTCGTAGGCCACATCGGTGATGAGCCAGCGGCCGGCCATGTGGTCGAAGAAGACCTGGGGCTGCCCCTGGTTGAAGCCATCACAGGCGGCAATGCCGTCTAGGCTGCCGTTGAGGACGGTGGCATCAAAGAAGGTGTCGAAGTCGGTGGTGTAGAGGGGTGCGCCCCCGACAAATTTGTCATACAGGCTGATATTGAGGTTGACGGCCTGGATATATTCATTAAGGCCAACGTCGCCGCTCATGTCGGGGGTCAGGGTGCGCTTGTCAGCTACGGCTCCTGTGCGGCTTTGCCCGGCAAAGTTGAGTTCGATGGTGCCAAAGGCGGCAGCTTGCTCGATGAAGGAGAGGGTGAGGAGAAAGGCGACGAGGAACGAGGGGAACAGAATTTTGTTGTAAACGGTACGTCTTTGATTCATAAGGCGGTTAAGACCTCTTTTGGGTTGATTTTCCAATACTGAGTACTACCGTTACTGCCTGATTCTTAGGTTGGGGTTTGCCTGGCTTTTACATAGGTGCCTCCTGGATCGTTGACACAACGCAAGTGGTGGTTGCTGAACGATTGGTTTGACTGTTTATAACGGCCGTTTTTCACAAAACGACACTGTTGTCTGATTGGTTTGCCCTACCAGGGATTGTGACACTGCTCCCGTGCCAATCAATTGTGGTTGCGTGTTTGCATTTAGAACGTGCATTATAATACTTTTGTACTGGTGGTGGGAGAAGGAAACGTTAATTTTACTGTAAATTCACGGCAGGAGAGATGATGCAAGCATTAAGACTTGAGTATCGGCGGGGACAATTGCAGCGAGAGATGATGGCCGAGGAGCCATTTGCCCAGTTTGCGGTCTGGTTCGCGGAAGCAGCAGAGACGGATTTGCTGGAACCCAATGCGATGACGTTGGCGACGGCAGACGAAAACGGCCGTCCTTCAGCGCGGCTGGTGCTGCTGAAAGATTTTGATGAGCAGGGTTTTGTGTTTTATACCAATTACGAAAGCCGCAAGGGGCGGGAACTGGCGGTCAACCCATGGGCAGCGTTGACGTTTTGGTGGGGGAACTTGCAGCGGCAGGTGCGGATTGAGGGTCGGGTGGAGCGGGTGTCAGCGGAGGAGTCGGATGTGTATTACAACAGCCGGCCGCTTGGCAGCCAGATTGGGGCA
>JAGQGA010000625.1:0-2132 GCA_020432595.1 Anaerolineales bacterium
GGGATGTTGACCCCTTTGCGCGATTCGAGCAGACCTGCGACAGTCACAATGCAGCGTAGGACATTGTTGGTGTTATCGGCAACGGTAAACTCGACTTCGCCATCGCCAATGACTAAGCGGGCACCGGGACGAATGGAAGGAAACAGTTCTTCATGCGGGAAATGAATCATGGCCGGCTGGCCGGGGTGGGAGGTAAGCAAGATTTCATCGCCCAGAGCGAGTTGTAAACCGCCCGTTTTGACCTGCCCCAGCCGCAGCTTGGGGCCTTGCAGATCGCCAAGTAGGGCAAGGACGCGATTTTCGGCCTCAGCTACCCGACGAAGCGTTTCGATGGTTGCTCGATGGGATGCGTGGTCGCCATGCGAGAAATTGATACGAGCGACCGTCATGCCTGCGGCCAGCATACGGCGAATGGTTTCGGGCTGATTGGAGGCGGGGCCTATGGTTGCAACTATTTTTGTTCGAGACATACTTTTCCTATGTTGATCGTGATTTTTGGGAAAAGCGGGAATGGATTTTGCTTTGTTTGCATTCTACAAGCAAATAACCCTCCCATGGGCGTTTCGTTTCGTCCATGAAAAAAGGGTGCTGCAATAGATGCAGCACCCTTTCTCTCATCCCTATCTTAATTGTAATGAAGCGCGTTGATATGGCAACCCTTGTTTTGTGAAAGTCTCAAAAAGCAATCCTATAAGGTGTTTTGCCGTCAACGCTCTGAATGCTTATGGATCTTCGGGCTGCAAGACAAGCCAATTTCTTTCTACTTGTTGTCCTTGATCAGGTCAACGGTTATTTGACGGCTGACGCTTTCGGTGGCGCGTATGTAAATGGTGTCTTCGGCATCGAAGGTTTTTTCTAGCCACTGGTGGGCGGAGGGGCTGAGAACTATACGCGCCATGTCGGAGGGCTGTAGCCGCCAAACGGTGCTTTCTTTGTCAACCTGGCTGCCAAATTTGAGAATGACAGAGCGGGTTTCGGAGCGGGCTCCTTCGGCAAAGAAGAGCCAATGTTCGGGGGTGAGGTTGATGAAGCCACGCCGAATGTGGAGTGGTTTGAGAACGGTGGAGAAGGTAAAGAGTTCTTGGGGGCCGACCGTAACGGCCGTTTCCATCTCAACCCGCACAACGGGACGGGGCATGGCAGTTGGGGCTTCTGTGGGAGAAACGGCCGTTTGTTTCGTCGGCTTCGCTGGTTTGGGGCGCGGCCGCTGCCCAGCTACCCGGCCGCCCAACATCGTAATCAGCGGCATCATCGCCGCCAGCCGCTCCGACAACACCTGCGTCACCCCCCGCCCCATCGCTGCAATCTGCTCCGAAGGAATACGCTGGCTCAAGTAAATCGGCGTAATCCACTTTTCCTCACCATTCAAATAATCAGCCTTTTCAAACATCTCTTGAGCAGCCACGTCATCCAACTTTTTCGCCGTATCACGGTATAAATCCTGGTAATGAATCGGCTCATCAGAGCCTTCCACAAGCTGCATCTGCTGCACACGCAGTGTCCAACTAGGGTCTAGCTTGTTGATTAGCGACATCGTGTTGGACAAATTCCGCAGCAGCAGCTTCCAGGTACGGCTCAAAACCTCTTTGTCTGTCACCGCAACAAGTATTTCAAAACTCATTGGGCGTGCATTAAAGGTAATATGCATATCCTTTTCGGTGTCAGCTTCAGCGGCCAGATAAACCGTACGATTTTCCACGCTCAAACCATAATGGGGAAAATCTACCCGTGCCGAATGCGGCAAATTAGCATGAAGTTGTTGGATAAACTGCTCAAGTTGGGAAAGAGCGTATTTAATAGCGTTTTCCTGACCTGCCCAGCCAAAGGCTGTAAAAACAGGCATGGTTAAACCCGTGAACTCTGTTTTCTCGCTCATAATTTTAATGAATCCTTGCGAAAGATCTGTTTGGAAGTATCAACTTACGAACAATTTTGGGGATTATCTCTGACTATTTAAGTAACAAATGATCGGTGCCTAACGCCTCATTTATAAACGGAAGTTGCTAAGTTGGCAAGTGCGATCCCTTCACAAATTAGACGAGCCTGGGCAAATGATGATAATATCCTAGTAAAGTTTATGATAGGGGAAAGAATCATGCCAAAATTACAGGTGAACGGAGCCAATCTGCACT
>JAGQGA010000625.1:2231-3408 GCA_020432595.1 Anaerolineales bacterium
ATGATAATATCCTAGTAAAGTTTATGATAGGGGAAAGAATCATGCCAAAATTACAGGTGAACGGAGCCAATCTGCACTACGAGATAACCGGGGATGGCCCAGAAACAGTGGTGTTTGCTCATGGGCTGCTGTGGAGCGGACAAATGTTTGCAGCACAAGTAGAAGCCCTACAGGAGCGGTATCGTTGTATTACGTTTGATTTTCGTGGACAGGGACAGAGTGAAGTAACGGCCGTTGGCTATGACCTTGACTCGCTGACCGAAGATGCCTGGGGCGTTATAAAATTACTCAATGCGGCTCCCTGCCACTTTGTTGGGCTTTCTATGGGGGGCTTTGTGGGGATGCGGCTGGCAATTCGCTACCCGGAGCTGCTGAAATCGCTGATTTTGCTGGAAACTTCGGCTGACCCGGAGCCGGCCGAAAATGTAGGGCAGTACAAAATGCTGAACTTTGTCGCCCGCTGGTTTGGCATACGGCCTGTTGCCGACCGTATTATGCCCATTATGTTTGGGCAGACGTTTTTGCACGACCCGGCGCGGGCGGTGGAGCGGGAGCTTTGGAAACAGCGGCTGATTGAAAATGACCGCATCGGCATTACGCGGGCGGTGATGGGGGTGGTTGAGCGCGAAGGGGTGTATGAACAGCTACCCCGCATTACGGCTCCAACACTAATCATAGTGGGAGATGAAGATGTGGCGACGGTGCCGGAAAAGTCGCGCCGGATTCAGGCGCAAATCGCTGGATCGAAGCTGGTGATGATCCCCAAGGCGGGGCATAGTTCTTCAATTGAGGAAAAAACGGCCGTTAATCAAGCCATCCTCACCTTCCTCAACGAATTAGAACCCTGACACCATGCGCGACGAAAACAACCCCATCGTCCTCCTCAGCGGCGACCAATGGCACATCGTAGACGACAGCCGCCAATCCACCCTCGCCCGCTGCGGCCAGCCCATACGCCAGCGCCGCGCTCACTCCCGCCTCAAAACCATCGGGCTGGAAAATTTGTGTCCTAAGTGCCGGGTCTTGGTTGAAGACCAGTGAACAGTAATCGGGAATCAGCAAACCGACTGATTACCGATTACTGATTACCAATCACCCTTTCCCTTGCCCCATCCCCGCACTCTTGCCATAATCTCCCTATGAAAGTTTTTATCGTAGCTGAAGATCAGGAAGAGCG
>JAGQGA010000626.1 GCA_020432595.1 Anaerolineales bacterium
CTATTTGGCTGAAGCGCAGGCGCGGCTGGAGCAGTTGCTGGCGCGATTGGGGGAAAAAACGGCCGTTTTTGGCATCGCTATCCCCCAGGCCAAAGCTCTGTATAGCCTGGGCATTGTCACCCATTTGCAGGGCGGGGATGCTGCCGCCACCGATTTGTTTATGCAGAGCCTTGCCATTTGGCAGCGCTTAGGGGCGGCTGGAGAGTTGGGGGCGGCGCGGGCGGCTCATTTTATCGCTTTTATGGCTCTGCGCCGCGCCGATTATGCCACGGCGCACATTTGGTATGGGCAGAGTAACGGCCGTTATCGGCAGCTTGGTGACGATTGGGGTCTTTCTGAAGCGCAAAGCCAAATGGGGACGCTGGCTCTGCGCGAGGGCAATATAGTCGAGGCGCGGCGATTGCAGGAAGAGGCACTCGCCATCAAACAAAGGCTGGGGGATGCACGCGGCATTTTATTTTCGGTGTGGGCGTTGGGCAATATTGCCCGTTTGCAAGGCGATTACCCCACTGCCCGCGCTTGCTACATTCAGGCACTGCAAACCGCCCAGCAAAGCGACGACAAGTGGAGCCTGCCCTACTGTATTGAGGCGTTTGGCTATCTGGCTTTAGCTGAGCGGCGGTTCCAGCAAGCCGCCCGTATTTTTGCTGCCGCCGAAGTGCTTCGCACTGCCACTGGTGCACCCCTGCCGCCCGTCTGGCACGCCGACTATGCCCGCGCCCGTACCGAAATGGAAACCAGCCTCGGAACCGCTTCTTTTGCCGCCGTTTGGCATGAAGGCCAAACAATGGGGCTGCCGCAAGCCATTCACCACATTTTGCAAACCTCATCATAAAAATGGTTGCCTCATTTTGCGTTTATTTTGCGTTTGTTCATTAAACTGCTCGCAAAGCAAAAAACAACCTGGAGGTGAACCGATGAGTAGTGAACAGAACAAACAAATTGTGCGCCGCTTTGTGGCGGCAGGGATCAATGGCGTTGATTTGGCTACTTTTGATGAGTTGGTGGCTGAGGATGTGGATTTTGATGCTCCGCCTGGCCTGCCCCGTAGCCGTGAAGGGTGGAAGCAGAACCGTTTGCTGTTGCAAAGTGGTTTTCCTGATGCCTATTGGGCGGAAGAGTCGGTGATTGGCGAAGGCGACACCGTTGTTTGGCGCGGGGTAATGACGGGAACCCACACAGGTGATTTTTTTGGCATCCCGGCCACAGGCAGGCAAATTGCGGTGACGGCTACTTCGATGCTGCGGGTGCAGGACGGCAAAATTGTCTGGCAGCGTATGAACAGCGATGATTTGGGGATGATGACGCAGTTGGGTGTGGTGACATTACCGATGTGAAAGCATGAAATGGGACGCAGATTTTCCTGATTTTCCTGATCGGGTTCATCAGGAAAATCTGCGCCCTATTTTAAAGACAGGGGCACAAGTGGATATTAAATTTCACGAAACGATTCAGATTAACCGGCCGGTGGCGCAAGTATATGCGTACTTGGCCGATTTTTCCCGCCATGTAGAGTGGGCGCAGACAGTGGCACAGATGGAACAGGTGAAAACAGGGGATAGTAGCGGGGTGGGGGCGCAGTATCGCACGCAAGAGAAGCAGGCGATGCAGCATGATCGCAAACCGAGGCAGAAGTTGACCAAGGGGCTGCCGGCCGTCACCCTTTGCACCGTAGATGAGTTGTCACCCAATCGGCGCATCCGTTGGCACGCCCACAGCGTCCCCAAGATGCTGCACAACAAGCTGGAATTTAGCCTAGCTTCTGATGGCAACGGGGGAACCAAGCTGACGCAACTGATGGATTTTCACATTCCGGCTGTGCCTACTTTTTTGTTCCGGCTGCTGTTTGGCGGTGATTTGCAAGCGAAGGCGACGCAGCAGGGGGTGGCGGGGTTGGAAAATATTAAGTTGATTTTGGAGGGAAACGGCCGTTCTGCTTAGAAGCTGTGCTAACCAAGCTCGCACAACGGCCGTAAACGGCTCTCTTTCATCTGTAAAAGGGTACTGTCCGCTGTAAACGGGTGCGAGGGAGACAAAAACGGGGTGAGCGGGGAAAACGGCCGTTAATTTCCCCGCTACCGCCAAAGCCAACCGGGTTTTGCCCACTCCCCGTGGCAAAATATGTGCCCTAAAGATGGCGCTAGCTATGATTCCCTTTGCAGTGCCAACAGCGACAAAAATTCAAACACCAGATTGGCCGCCAAAATCGAAGTCACATCCCCGTGGTCATACGCTGGGCTAACTTCCACCAGGTCAAAACCGACCGTGTTTAGCCCACGCAGCCCGCGTACAAGCTGCAGCATTTGGTAGCTGGTAAAGCCGCCCACCTCTGGCGTGCCCGTGCCCGGGGCATAGGCCGGATCCACGGCATCAATATCCAGCGTCACGTAAACCGGTCGGTTGCCCACGTGGGTGTGAATCGCTTCAATGACGGCCGGGATGTCCATGGCAAAGCATTGCTCAATCGTCAGCACCTTGGCCCCCTGCGCCTCTGCATCTTCAATCTCATCTAGCTCCTCCACCGGCCCGCGAATCCCCACCTGAATATACGCCTCTTTGTCAATCAGCCCCTCAGCCAGCCCAAAATAAAAAGGGGTGGCGTGCTGCACATGGTCAAACCGATAGGTGTCGGTGTGGGAATCGAAATGGACAACGGCCAGCGGGCCATATTTGGCGGCGTGGGCTTTGAGCAGCGGGTAAGAAATGGAGTGGTCGCCGCCCAGGGCAATCACCTGCGTGTCGGCCGCAATGATGGCCGAGACCTCGGCCACAATTTGGTTGACGGTAGTGTTGATGTTGGTGGGGTCAACGGCGATGTCGCCATAGTCGCCCACGTTGAGCGTTTCCAGCGGGCTGGCCTTTAGCACGCGGTTGTGCCCCCAAATTTGCAGCGAATTTTCGCGGATTTTGCGGGGGCCAAAGCGGGTGCCGCTGCGCCAACTGGCGGCTCCGCTATCAAAGGGGATGCCGACAATGGCAACGTCAATGTCGCCAAGATCGCGGCTGGCGGGTCGGCGCATAAAGGTGGGGATGCCAGCATACGCCATGAGATGGGCGCCAAAGGCAGGGTTAGGGTTGGAGTGGGTACTGTTGTTCATATTACCTTATGAGTGAAGTTTGGTTCTGTAGGATTTAACGTGGTGCGTGGTGCGTACCGCATGTTTTACGCACCACGTACCACGGTCAACTCATGAATTTTCATAGAGCTTTCATTACCGGCCAACAAATTGAGGTTTGCGCTTTTCACGAAACGCTTGTACCCCTTCGGCATGGTCTTCGGTTTTGATGAGGATGCTTTGGGCGAGTCCTTCCATGGCGATGGCCGAGGTTTGATCCATGTTGTGGAGGTTGTTGAGCAGTTTTTTGGCGAGCCCGATGGATTGGGGGGCACGTTTGAGGAGGTT
>JAGQGA010000627.1 GCA_020432595.1 Anaerolineales bacterium
GCCGCAGGTTCCTCTGCCGCAGGTTCCTCTGCCACCGGAGCCGGGGCTTCTTGTCCGCCACACGCTGCCACAAACAGAGAAATCATCAATAAAACGACTAACCATTTACTAATCACCTTCATTTTCGTTCCTCCTAAAGAACTGAAAGGGTAAAGATTAAAATATCAGCAGCCAGCTTTCCAACTGCTGAGATTTACGATTTGGGACCACTGGAAGACAAGAGGGGCATGTTGGCAGTTTACGGCCTTCCAATTTCTGGTTTGGCTCACCCGCTCACCTGTGCCGCGCTCTCTTGTCTCCGCGCCCACCAGCTTTGGGCACCGGCCAGCCAGTTGGGAATGAGAACGGAGAGGATGAGCAGCAGACCGATTATGCCGGTTTGGGTGTTGCCGGAGATGTTGACCAACGACAGGCCGTTACGCAGGTTGAGGATGATGAGGATGGAGAGGACAACGCCGGTAAGCGTGCCGGAGCCACCAAAGATGCTGACCCCACCGAGTAGCACCATGGTGATGATGTCTAGCTCGAAGCCCTGGGCGGTGCTGCCGCGCACGGCTCCAAGACGGGCAGCCAGGAGAATACCGGCCAGCGCGGAGACTAGCCCGGACGCGACAAAAAGTGCCATTTTGACCCGCTTGACGTTAACGCCGGAGTAGCGGGCGACATCGGCGCTGTTGCCAATGACGTAGATATAACGGCCGTTTTCCGACCGCTGCAACACCACCCACACCACCACCACACCCAGCACAAACAGCAGCAAGCTAAACGGCACCGACCCCATTAAGCCCTGCTGCCCCAACTGATTAAACCACTCGGGAAACCCGCCAATAGATTCATCCTCCAGCAAAACCAGCGCCAACCCGCGATAGCCAATCAAACCCGCTAACGTTACCACCAAAGAAGGCAAACCCGCATAGGCCACCCAAAAACCGTTAAATGCCCCCGCCACCGCCCCAATCAACAGGCTAACAACCAGCGACAAGGCAAAAGGCTGTTCATGGGCGTGCAAATAGGCCAGTGTACACGCCGCCAGCCCCATCACTGAAGCCACCGATAAATCAATCTCGGCATTGATGATAATCAACGTCATCGCCAACGCCACAATGATTTTTTCAATAGACAGTTGAAACAGGTTGATCTGATTGTTCAACCCCAAGTAAAACGGCGAGAGGTTGACATTAATCAGGACAACCAGAATCAAAATAAAGAGGAGCAAGGCTTCCCAGCTTAATAGTTTGCGTGTCATTTAACCATTCTGCACTTGTCATTCCGAGGTCTTCCGAGGAATCTTGCTTGTCGAGTACTGCAAAAGATTCCTCACTTCGAAGACTTCGTTCGGAATGACAAAGTGCTGTTAGGGTATTTTTTGCACCTGCTCAACCCCACCCCGCGCCCAAAAAGCGCGAAGGCGGCTGAGGATGACGGAATCGGTGGCGACGGCGAGGAGGATAAGGAGGCCGAGCAGGGCATCGCGCCAGAATTCGCTAACGATGCGCCAGCGTAGCAAGCTTTGTTCCAGCGTGGCAATGAGAACCGTGCCTAGCAAAGCACCGAACATGGAGCCAGTGCCACCAAAAATGTTGACACCACCAACAACAACGGCCGCTACCACCTGCAGTTCCATCCCTTGCGCGGCCACCACAGTAATGTTGCCAAATCGCGCCAGAAAGAGGAAGCCCGCCAACCCCGACAATGCCCCGCACAGCGTGTAGGCACTGACCGTCATGCGAGTGACGGGCAGGCCACTCATGGCCGCTGCGTCGGGGTTGGAGCCGATGGCGTAGAGCCGCCGCCCCCAAGGTAGATAGGTAACGACCAATTGAAAGATGACGACGATGACGAGGGCGATTAGCACAATGAGCTTGAGTTCCCACTCGCCAATGGCAAAAGCGTTAACCTGGGGTAAATTGACCAGCCATTCCGGCAGGGCACTGGTGATGATGGTTTGGGCATCAGAAAATTGGACAAGCAGGGAGCGGTAGATGGCAAGGGTGCCGAGAGTGGTGATGATGGCGGGAACCCGGCCGTAAGCGATGATGATGCCATTGACCAACCCCAAAATCCCGCCCATGAGCATGGCAAGCAGCACAATGCTGAGCGGCGACAGGTCTGGATTGTTGACGATGGCGCGGCCGACAAAGTAGGCGGTGAAACCAACGATGGAGCCGACGGAGAGGTCAATGTTCCGCATGAGCACCACGAGGGTTTGGCCGACGGCAACCACAACCAAAATGGCAACGCTGGAAGCGATGCGAGTAAAGGTGCGGGGCTGGTAATAATTTTCAATTTGCGAGCCAAAAAAGAGAATGGCGGCAAAGATGAGCAGCACGAGAATAAACTCGCGGATTTGTTCGGGGCGAAGGGTGCGGCGAAGGATGTTCATGCTGCTTTTTGCCCCATTGCGGCCGCCATGACCCGTTCCTGGGTGGCTTCGCTGCGATCCAGGGTTGCCATTTGCCGCCCTTCGCGCATGACGACAATTCGGTCGCTCATGGCCAATACTTCGGGTAAATCAGACGAAATCATCATAATTCCCATGCCCTGCTGCGCCAGTTCGTCAATAATTTGGTGAACCTCGGCCTTGGCTCCCACGTCAATCCCCCGCGTTGGCTCGTCGAGGATGAGCAGGCGGGGCTGGGTGTTGAGCCATTTGCTCAGGACGACTTTTTGCTGATTGCCGCCGGAAAGTGTTCCGGCCGGCTGATCTACGTCAGGGGTGCGAATGGAAAGCCGCTGCTGAAAGGTTTCGGCCGTTTGCCGTTCCGCCCGCTGCTGCACCAGGCCAAAGCGGTTGGCGTATTGGTGCAGGGTGGGCAAGGTGATGTTGGTGGTGATGGACATGGGCATGGTCAGACCAAGCTGGCGGCGGTCTTCGGTGACATAGGCGAGACCGAGCTTGACGGCTTGCTGGGGGGTGCGGATGGTGACGGGTTGGCCGTTGAGCGTGACGGAGCCAGCATCGGCCGTTTCAATGCCAAACAGTGCCAGCGCCACGTCGGTGCGGCGCGAACCCACTAGCCCGGCAAACCCCACGACTTCACCGGCACGCACGTCAAAGTTAATATCGTGAAACACATTGTCCTTGCTCAACCCGCGCACCGACAGCAGCAAATCCCCTGGTTCCTTGTCGGTTTTGGCAAAAAAGTCGTCCATGTGCCGCCCAACCATGTCGCGGATGGCGGATTCGGGGGTGACTTCGCTGGCGGGATGGGTGGAGACAAAACGGCCGTCGCGTAGTACCGTCACCCGGTCGGCAATGGAAAACACTTCTTCCATGCGGTGGCTGATGAACAGGATGCTGACCCCGTTGGCTTTGAGCGTTTTGGCGAGCTTGAAGAGTTGATCTACTTCGTGGGCCGAGAGAGAGGCGGTTGGCTCGTCCATGATGAGGACGCG
>JAGQGA010000628.1 GCA_020432595.1 Anaerolineales bacterium
GTAGTTGCTGATGTGGATGGTGGTTGTTTGCTGGGGCTTTTGGCCGGAACGGGACAAAGCAGCTACCGCGCCAAAAATGGCCGCCACGCTGAGTTTGTCGTCTAAATGGCGGGAACGGATAAAGCCGTTGTCGCTGAGTTCCACGCGGGGGTCAAAGGCCACAATGTCGCCCACGCGGATGCCCAGGGCATGGGTGTCGGCTTGGGACTGAGTGCGGGCATCAATGCGGACTTCCATATTGCTGCTGTCGCGGGTGGCGTTGCGTTCGCTGCTGGTGAAGGCATGGACGGAGGCGGTGGTGGGTAAAAAGGTGCCGCGATAGCTTTGGCCGTTGCTGGCAAAGATGGTAACACCTTCGCCTTCGACCGATGTCCATGACCAACTGCCAAGCTGGGTGAGACGTAAACGGCCGTTTGCCTTCACCTCTTGCACCATTCCCCCCAGCGTATCTACATGGGCTGTAATGGCGCGGGGTGCATCATTGCGCCTGCCGGGCAGCGTTCCCACTAAAACCCCCTTGGGGGTGACAGACATGTCCAAAAAGGGGGCAAATGCCGCCTGTGTGTATTTTATTGCGCGGTGAGTGTAGCCAGTTGGACTCGGCGTATTGAGCAACCCAACTAGAAACTCAACCATTTCCTCTACATCAATTGTCAAATTCTTCTCTCCTCATGTCGGATGCGACAGCGGGATTATAGAGGATGGCATGGTGCAATACAAATGAGAGCAAGGTCTCATTGGAAGGTTCATTTGATGTTAATCAAGGCAGCTTATGGCAAACTTTCTGCAAAATGTTGCCGCATGATTGTCGGCCGCTGCCGGGCAAACTCGCGTAGTTGCTCCACGTTGGCTTCCCAGGTGGCTACATCTCCTCCCCAACGGCCGTTTTCCAGCGCAATGGCCGGTTCTATCTCCGCCGCCAGTCGGTCAATAACGGCAATCACCGCTTCAGGAGCCAGCACCGTGTTCAGCAGTTCGTCAGATCGCGCCACAAAACGGGTGCGGAAGGTCGGATTTTGCAGCAGCCCGCGCAGCAAAATAGTGTCGCGTCCGTCGGTTTCGGCAGCTACTCCAGCAGTATAAGCAGGGTCAAGGGCTTGTTCCAGCGTGTTTTGCCCCACGTTGCTCCACGGCGTTAGCCCCAAACTGAGGTCGTTGTCCCAAATAATCCAGCGCCAACGGCCGTTTATCGTGGCCGGGCGAAACTGCTTGATATTGGTATACGGCCAGTCATAGTTGGCACTGTAAATTTGCAGCAGCGAATAATCAATCAAGTTGTCGAGGTCAACTTGGGCAGCAACGGCGGCGTAGGCGGCTTCGTCGGCCAGGTCGTGGGCGGCGATAAATTCCGTCAGCTTGTCCCAATCGGCATAGGCGGGGGTGATGCTGTCCGGGTCTTCGGCGCGGCGGGCGGGGGTGTCTACCAAAACGGCCGTTTCTGCCCCATACCCTTCGCGCAGCAAATAATCGTTGATGTGTTCACGCAAATAATAGTGACCCCACGGCTCACCGTTAATAAAGAGCAGTGCCGGTTGGCTGCGGGTTGTCAAAGCGTGGGTGGATTGCGCCAGCTCGGCCACCACCTGGTTCCGCAGCAGCGTCCAGTTGGTGGGCAGTTGGCTGCTGTCCTGCCCGCTGGCGTGCAGCGACAGACGCTTCACCGACAGCGTGGGGGTGTTGGCAAAGAGGGGGAAGGTGAGTCGGTTCACGCCGTATTCCTGGCGGAAATAAAGCCGCAGCGATTTCTTCGCGTAGCCACGGCTGAATTGACCATGAATTCGCACGCCAGCGGGGATGGTAACGGCCGTTTGTCGATCGCCGCTGACAATCATCACCGAAACCGGCCGTTCCCACGCAATCCCTTCTGGCAGCGGGTTGCGGTAAATGCCGCTGGTTTCATCCCACAGCGCCGCTGGATCTAACAGCAGCGAGACGATGGGCAGCGGCTGCGGCAGGCCGAGGACGTAGTGGGCATCGCTGACGGGGCCGAGGGTGCCGTCGGCAAGCTGGGCGCGGGCGCGAAAAACGGCTACGCCGGGGACGCTGGCGTTGAGGTGGATGGGCTGGGTGATGGCACGGCCGTTTGTTGGCCCCGGTTCGCTGCCGTCGCTGGTGAGCCAAATGGTGGCGTTGGCGGGGGCGGCAAGGGTTAGCTGCTGGCTGGTGGCGTAGTAACCGCTGGGCAGGGAGAAGGAAACGGCCGTTGTGGAGGGGGTGGGGGAAACGGCCGTTTGTCGCGGTACCAGCAGCGTGATGCCCAGCAGCAGCAGCAGTGCCGCTGCTGCCAGCCAACCGTGGGCGGTTTGGTTCCGGGGGGCGTTGGTCGTCAACATAGCTGCCGATTGTACTAACAGACCTCAAAGGTTTCAAAAACCTTTGAGGTCTATCGCTCTTTTTGTTACACTTGGCGGCAAACAACCATGTGAGACCAGCCGATGACGACACCCGACCGGGCACAGTTGCGCCAATTTTTGCAAAAATATTATAGTGACGAAGAGCTTGAAATCCTTGTATTTGATCATTTTCCCGAGGTGGGCGATTTGTTTACCATTGGCATGACGAAGCCGCAGAAAGTCATGCAGTTGATTGGTTATGCTGAACGAAGTGGGATGGCGCAAAAGTTGCTTAGGGTAGCCGGAAGTGGCTCTAAAGCAGTCGCCTTTCAACGATTTTTTGCCTATGTGGACAGCAAAACGGGGCTGGAGATGATTTACATTCCGCCGGGGCCGTTTTTGTATGGCGAAAACAAGGAAAAGCGGGAACTGCCGGGTTATTGGATGAGCAAAACGCCCGTCACCAATGCCGTTTACAAGCGATTTTTGGATGCCAACTCCAAGCATCGGGTGCCAAATGCTTCATGGGGTGGTCAGTATAACTGGGATGAAAAGAAGCGAACCTTTCCTGCCGACAAAGCCGATCATCCGATAGTAGTGGTAAGCTGGCATGATGCGGTGGCGTTTGCGGAGTGGGCGGGGATGGTGCTGCCGACGGAGGAGCAGTGGGAGAAGGCGGCGCGGGGAACGGATGGACGGGAGTACCCGTGGGGAGCGTGGCGCGAAGGGTGCGCTAATACGAAGGAAGCAGGAATGGGGGGAACAACGGCCGTTAACCGCTATTCACCACAGGAGGACAGCCCTTATGGTTGTGTAGATATGAGCGGTAATGTCTGGGAATGGACGGCAACTGAACATGAAGAAGGTGGCCGGGTGTTGCGCGGCGGCTCGTGGTTCTTCAATCATGATGTCGCGCGGGTGTCGTACCGCTTCAGGGGCACTGTTGACTACTCCTACCGCAGCACTGGTTTTCGCTTGGTCGCCCCCATCATTTCTGGCTCCTGATTGCTGGCTGCTGGAATTCTGTAATGGGGGGTCTGGGGGGCGCGTAGCCCC
>JAGQGA010000629.1 GCA_020432595.1 Anaerolineales bacterium
ATCTGTGTTGAGGTATCGCGCCAGCAAAAATTGCTGGTTTGCCGACGAATACCGATACATATCCTGGACAAGCGCAATCAGATCACCCTTTTTCTGCCGCTGCAACTTGGCCTCAATTAACGACCATTCCGTTTGTTCAGCCATATTCCACCACCTACCATCCGCACAATCTGCCCAGCCCACACATCGCCCATTTTGCCACAACACAATGGGCAACGCCACACCCTTTCAATCCCTCTAAGGAGCTAACGGCCGTTCTGACGATGTTTCGTGGTGCTCGCCGCGGGCTTACGTCCGCAAGTTTCAATCCCTCTAAGGAGCTAACGGCCGTTCTGACTAAACAGAGTGATCTTATTGTTAGTAGCAGGAAAGTTTCAATCCCTCTAAGGAGCTAACGGCCGTTCTGACCCAACCGGTTCCGCGAGCTGCAATGGCGATACGGGAAGTTTCAATCCCTCTAAGGAGCTAACGGCCGTTCTGACGCTGGTTGCACCGAGGCGAATTCTCAATTTTCACTTCAGTTTCAATCCCTCTAAGGAGCCAACGGCCGTTCTGACGAGATCACGCGCCAGCAGACGCTTTTGAATGCGTTGGTTTCAATCCCTCTAAGGAGCCAACGGCCGTTCTGACTGGGCCCCCACCCCCGAAAAGGAGAGTGGGAACGTGTTTCAATCCCTCTAAGGAGCCAACGGCCGTTCTGACTTGGTTTTCTGATTCGCCAGCAGTTATTGGCGAGTTTGTTTCAATCCCTCTAAGGAGCCAACGGCCGTTCTGACGGTGCTGGTGGGGTATTTTGGAGCTAGGATAGATATGTTTCAATCCCTCTAAGGAGCCAACGGCCGTTCTGACCTTTTAATGGTCGCCGCCTCTCCCTCCTCTAATGAGGTTTCAATCCCTCTAAGGAGCCAACGGCCGTTCTGACATGGCGCAGACGCTTTGGGCAGTGACCAGCTTCAACAGCTATGTTTCAATCCCTCTAAGGAGCCAACGGCCGTTCTGACTAGTTGTTGGTCTGCCCAAGTGGAAGGGGATCTAAGTTTCAATCCCTCTAAGGAGCCAACGGCCGTTCTGACGAGTGTGCTCCAAAGCTTGCTCTTGCTCCTTGTTGTTTGTTTCAATCCCTCTAAGGAGCCAACGGCCGTTCTGACTCTGTTGCAGAATTGACGGTCGAATTCTTAACCGAAGTTTCAATCCCTCTAAGGAGCCAACGGCCGTTCTGACCTCGGGCTCCAATTTCACCATCACGGTGGAGTGGTCGTTTCAATCCCTCTAAGGAGCCAACGGCCGTTCTGACAGGTAGTAGTAGGGTCATCACTACCTAGTCCTAAGTTTCAATCCCTCTAAGGAGCCAACGGCCGTTCTGACGAAATGGCCATATAAGCTGCCTTAAAGGCTATCACTTCTGTTTCAATCCCTCTAAGGAGCCAACGGCCGTTCTGACCGACGCCGTCCCGAAAAAGATGAAGACGATGCATAGTGTTTCAATCCCTCTAAGGAGCCAACGGCCGTTCTGACGCAGTGATCAAGATGTTGACGCTGACATGGCAAATCAAGGTTTCAATCCCTCTAAGGAGCCAACGGCCGTTCTGACACGCTTATCGAGATGGGGCTTGTAAAAGTCCGTTTCGAGTTTCAATCCCTCTAAGGAGCCAACGGCCGTTCTGACGTTCTGACTCATCAGACAGATCGTCAGACAGACACGGCATATCAAGTTTCAATCCCTCTAAGGAGCCAACGGCCGTTCTGACCCGGAGTGGCTCCCCATGGACGACGGATCCCACCAAGTGTTTCAATCCCTCTAAGGAGCCAACGGCCGTTCTGACATATTAGACTATAGCGTATCGATTGTAATGTCGATGTTTCAATCCCTCTAAGGAGCCAACGGCCGTTCTGACGCAAAATGTACGAAGCTGATCTTGCCGAAGCACGCGAGTTTCAATCCCTCTAAGGAGCCAACGGCCGTTCTGACCCACGGTAACCCCGTGCGTGGGATTCTGTGGGGTGGAGTTTCAATCCCTCTAAGGAGCCAACGGCCGTTCTGACTCGCCACGAGCTATTTGGTCGAGTGCATCGATCATTTGTTTCAATCCCTCTAAGGAGCCAACGGCCGTTCTGACAAAAACACCAACCAGGATGTAACCAAAACCGGTTGGTTTCAATCCCTCTAAGGAGCCAACGGCCGTTCTGACCATAATCGCTGCACTGGGTTTCACCCAGGTGCAAAAAGGTTTCAATCCCTCTAAGGAGCCAACGGCCGTTCTGACTGCCTGGATAAATACCAGCGACTGGAAGGCTATTAAGTTTCAATCCCTCTAAGGAGCCAACGGCCGTTCTGACGTGCAAAAAATGCGGTGAAGAATTCTCAGGCTTGGGGGCGTGTTTCAATCCCTCTAAGGAGCCAACGGCCGTTCTGACGAGAATAGAGGGCTCGACGACCTAGGAGGGGTCGGGTTTCAATCCCTCTAAGGAGCCAACGGCCGTTCTGACAAGCTTCATCGTCCGCAATGGGTTGGTCGGTGATAATGTTTCAATCCCTCTAAGGAGCCAACGGCCGTTCTGACGCGCAAAGCCGATGTGCCCGGCACAAGGGTGCACGGTTTCAATCCCTCTAAGGAGCCAACGGCCGTTCTGACGTTCCTCCCCCCACGGTAATCCCGTGCGGGGAAGAGTGTTTCAATCCCTCTAAGGAGCCAACGGCCGTTCTGACCCGATTCAACCTTGAGGTATGCGTAGCGCATCACGTTTCAATCCCTCTAAGGAGCCAACGGCCGTTCTGACATTTTAACCAAGGAGAATCAAATATCACCCTACTCGTTTCAATCCCTCTAAGGAGCCAACGGCCGTTCTGACGCCACGGCCGCTGAAGAACTTCACGAGGCCCAGCTAGCGTTTCAATCCCTCTAAGGAGCCAACGGCCGTTCTGACGGCAATTTTAACAGATCCCAGCTCCCCACCGTTTCGTTTCAATCCCTCTAAGGAGCCAACGGCCGTTCTGACTCAGTGGGGCTCCTGAGAAGGTTGACCCTGCTAACGTGTTTCAATCCCTCTAAGGAGCCAACGGCCGTTCTGACTTGTGGTTGAATGCTGGGAGCCCGTTTCAGGGTTCTGCGTTTCAATCCCTCTAAGAGGGTAGGACGGGAGATAACTGCCGTCGCGTTAAACGTAGTTGCCACTACGTTTAGTATAACATAGAGGGAAAAAAACGTGGTAGGACTAAAACTCCCGTCGCGTTTTTCGTGGCGGTAGCCACGTTGCTCACGACAGCAGCCACGTTTTTCGTAGCCAGAGCTAACTTCCGTCGCGTTTGTGAGAAAACAGGAAGTTCTCGTTGGTATACTGTTTTTGTCACGAAACAGAAGCCAAATCAAGGAGAACTTCCATGTTTAA
>JAGQGA010000062.1 GCA_020432595.1 Anaerolineales bacterium
CCAACGAACCTGCAGCCTTTTATCACCGTGCTGGCGACGGGCCAAAACGACCGCCCGCAACAACCGACCCAGCCAACCCTAGTGCCTAACTCCAGTAAGGTCTCCTTGATGGCTGCGGTCGGCGTCCTCGCCGTACCGCTTCTTATTGAGTGCTGTCTTTGCTCCGTCGTTTGGGGCTGAAAAAGCATAGCCTGACACAACTCTGCAAAAGCCACGGTTGGCAAAGTCAAGGTTCTGCAAAAAGCAGCGGTCAAAAATTGCTCCTCACTTTTCGGCAAAAACATCGGTCAAATCCGCAAATTTCGCCCACCTTGCATCATTAAGGAGTAAGTCAGGCGTATTGGCGAAAGTGCAGGTGAAAAGACACGAAGAAGGCGACGAACGATTTCACGGCGTAGGTTTCATGTGCTTGATCGCCGCCTAACGCTTACATGAGCCGCGCTTTGCGTCGGCTCATGTAAGCGTTAGACAAGAAAGTGCTATCTTGGAAATGTGTTGGCGGATCGTTTCGTGTTAGTGGGAGAAAACGGCCGTTTTTCCCCCATATCCCTCAATCCACCCATAGCAACGACAACCCTGATTACCCACCCAACTTAATTTTGACTATTCACCCCAGCTTCAAAACTTAAACATCTTATGGCATAATATGGCTTGTAGGCCATAGGCAATAAATGAGATGCTAAAAAGGAATTTAGGATGACGATTGCAACCATTACCGTGCCGGATGAAGTTTTGTTAGCAACACGGATGACCAGAGAAGAGATTCAGCTTGAATTGGCTATTAGCCTATTTCAAAAAGGAAAATTGTCCTTTGGCAAAGCCCGCGAGCTAGCAGGATTAGATTTTTGGGCTTTCCAACAGATTTTAGGCAGCCGTGGCATCGCCCCACATTACGACGTCACAGAACTACATGAAGATATGGCAACCATGAACAGGCTCCGGCAAAAATGATCGTTGTTAGTGACACATCGGTTTTGGTTAATCTTGCCTGGCTTAACCATCTCGACATTTTACCGACCCTTTATGGGGAAGTGACTATCCCTACGGCCGTTTGGGAAGAAATTGTTGTTTCAGGTGCGGGCAAAGTAGGGTCGCATGAAATTGCTCAAGCGACATGGGTTAAACATCAACAACCTACAAATACAAGCCTAATCAACTCTTTGAGGCAAGCCTTAGATATTGGCGAAGCAGAGGGTATTGCTCTGGCCTTAGAGTTAGACGCGGACTTACTTCTGATTGATGAACGTCTAGGGCGCATGACGGCTAAATATTTTGACCTGGAGATCATTGGCCTTCTGGGCATTTTGGTACAAGCAAAACAAGAGGGGCTTGTTGATCAAATCAAGCCCTTGCTTGACCAGCTTCGATTTGAAATTGGTTTTCGCATCTCAAAACAACTGTATCAAGAAGTGTTGCGCCTAGCACAAGAATGATGAAAAGGTTCAGAGTGGTGCCAAGGCTTATCATCTAGCCATGAGGTTACCCAAACGGCCGTTTTCTCCCCCTCCCTACACCCACCACCCCCTAAAAAAAACCTCCGAGATCTTCAAGACCTCGGAGGTTTTGCTCATTACGCCCGTTCCACCGCAATTGAACGGCGGTGAATCTGGTAGCGGTCGCTCTTTTCCAGCACCTGCGCCACAAACTTCTCCGGCACATCCACCAGCGTCTGCGCCTCCTGAATGCGAATCGCCCCAATCGAACGGCCGGGAATATCAGCATGGTATGCCAGCGTTCCCACCACGTCGTTTGGTCGCACCCCATGCACCTTGCCCGCATTCAGCACCAGCCGCACCATTCCCTGCTCATGCGAGCGAGAAGAATGCTCAACCACGGGCCGACGGCCGTTATTTTCCCCCCGCCCCGGCCGCGCCGAGCCACGCCGCTCCCGGCCGCGCCGCTCCTCACGCTGTGGCTCCACAACCTCGCTCAACGGCTCAATTGGCCGCTGCTTCTCCTCCGCCCGCGCCAGCTTCAACGCCGCCGCCGCCACGTCGGCCAAGTCAAACCCCTCATCCACCAGCCGCAACACCATCTCTTTTTCCTGACGGCAGCGCCCACGCCGCAGCCACACCATCATTCGCTCCAGCAATTGCGCCTCACGAAACGCCTGAATGTCATCATCCGTTGGCAGTGTTGCCCGCTCAATTTTTTGCCGGGCATACTTTTCAATCTTACGCAGTCGCCACAGTTCCTTGGGAGTAATGAGCGAAACGGCCGTTCCTTCCTTCCCCGCCCGCCCCGTCCGCCCAATCCGATGGACATACACCTCCGACTCCAGCGGCAGGTCAAAATTAAACACGTGGGAAATATCCTCAATATCCAGCCCCCGCGCCGCCACATCCGTCGCCACCAGCACCGCAATCTGCCCCCGGCGGAACCGATTTAACACCTGCTCCCGCGCATCTTGGCTCAAATCCCCATTCAGCACTTCCGCCATAAAGCCGCGTGCCGTCAATTCGCTGGCTAATTCAGCCGTTCCCACCCGCGTGCGGGCAAAAATCAACGCACTTTTGATCGTTTCCACCTCAAACAACCGCGTCAACGCCGCCAGCTTGTCCTGCTCATTAACCAAATAATAACGCTGGGTAATTTTGGCAACCGTCAACTCGTTGGGGGTCACGCGCACCACCTGCGGCTGGTGCAAATAATTGTCTGCCAGCTTGCGAATTTCCGGCGGCAGCGTGGCAGAAAAGAGGGCGGTCTGTCGGTTGGCCGGGGTTTGCGCCAAAATCGCCTCAATATCTTCAATAAACCCCATGCTCAACATCTCATCCGCTTCATCCAGCACCACCGCCTGAAGCTGGCTCAAATCGAGGGCGTTTTGTTTGATGAGGTCAAGCAGCCGGCCAGGGGTCCCCACTACCACATCCACCCCTTTCCGCAGCCGGTTGATTTGGCGACTGTACGGCTGGCCACCATAGATGGAAAGGACGCGCACGCCACAAAAACGGCCGTATTCATACATCGCCCGCGACACCTGCAGCGCCAATTCCCGCGTCGGAGCCACCACCAACAGTTGCACCGAGCGCCCTTCGGGAACAATGGCTTGCAGCAGCGGCAGCGAAAAAGCGGCCGTTTTGCCTGTGCCAGTCTGCGCCTGTCCAATCACATCGTGACCAGCCAGCAGCAATGGAATAACTTCTGCTTGAATGGGGGTTGGCGCGGCATACCCGCGCTCTTCGACAGCCTGCACCAGCTCTGGGCGCAGACCCAATTGAGAAAATGTTTTGCTCATGATACTCCGAAAAGAATTGGACGCAGATTTAACTGATTTAACTGATCAATCAAGGGGATCAGGCAAATCTGTGTCTAATTTTGACAAATCAGCGTGAGCGGTGCCTTTGCAGG
The DNA here is from genome assembly GCA_020432595.1 of Anaerolineales bacterium. The sequence continues at coordinate 3,352 of JAGQGA010000062.1, forward strand.
CTTACCACCCTGTCCCTGCGAACAGCCGACTCGTCACCCAACTATGGAGCCATGCTGTTGCAAAACGCAAAAAAACGGCCGTTTCAGGCACTTGCCCAAAACGGCCGTTCCTAACTTAATAACCTAAACCAAAAACTTAATCGTCCCAGTCGTCACGACCGCCGCGATAGCCACCGCCACCGCCACTGCGTTGACCGCCGCCGCCACCACTGCGTTGACCGCCGCCGCCGCCACCACCGCGATAGCCACCGCCACCGCCGCCGCCGGAACGACCGCCGCCACCACCGCTGCCGCCGCCGCCGCGATAGCCACCGCCACCGCCGCCGCCGGAACGACCGCCGCCACCACTACGGAAACCACCGCCGCCGCCACCGGAACGACCACCGCCGCCACCACCAGCGTTATCACGCGGACGGGCTTCATTCACGCGCAAATCGCGCCCGCCATAATCTGCACCATCTAAAGCAGAAATTGCTGCATCTGCATCAGATGATCCCATCTCGACGAAGCAGAAACCACGAAAACGGCCGGAATCCCGGTCATTAATCATAGCTACTGATTCGACTTCCCCATACGCTTCGAACAGATCACGAATCTGATCTTCGGTCGCCGTGAACGGCAAATTTCCCACATAAATTTTCTTTGACAAATCTACACTCGTTCCACAAAAATGATAAACAACCAGTTCATGTTCCTCTTGTGCCGGGAACAAACTGGCATACATTAAGCTACATAGAACAATACACGTTTTCGCGCAAAATGTCGAGAATTTCGACCAACAATTTTCGCAAAATAGGAATTTTGTCAGGGATAAACGCGGCAAAAAGGTGTTTTGCCCCTTGTGTTTCGCCCCTTTTGGCAGAGTACTGGTAAAATACACCTTGTGAAACCATCTTTCGTCGTTCTGACTGTACTTTTTTTTCTGGTTGGCTGCCGCATCCAGCCCGGGGAAACAATCGTCGAAGCACCAACGGCCGTTCCTGCCACCGCCACCCATTCACCCACCGCCACCACCACCCTCACCCCCACGCCAACGGCAACACCTACTGCCACGGCCACCCCCATCCCTACGCCAACCCCCACCGCAACGGCCGTTCCTCTCACCCTCACCGGCGACCCCCGCGCCGCGCTGCTCCACGAGCCAGTTCCCAGCGGCAATGCACCGTGTGGCACAGTAGACACCCTTGATTTTCCCTTGGAGCCACCCGAAGGCGACGGTGTGCGCGGTGGGCAAGATTTTGGTGTGTTCCGCGACCGCTATGGCAAGTTCCACGCTGGGGAAGATTGGGGCTTTCGCGGCATAAACGGCCGTTCCGCCTTTGGCACCCCCGTCTACGCCATCGGCCACGGCTTTGTCACCTACGCCGAGCCAGAGGGGTGGAACCGAGACAAAGGGGTCATCATCATCCGCCACACCTTTGCCGACGGTCATAGTTTCCTTTCCTTTTATGGGCACCTCGACCCGCCCAGCTTTTTGATTCAGGCGGGCGACTGCGTGCAGCGCGGGCAGCAGCTTGCCAACATCGGCAAACCGCGCACCTCGCCCCATCTCCATTTTGAAATTCGGGAGCATTTGGCCTTTGCCCCTGGCCCCGGCTATTGGGCTGAAGACCCCACCACGGTGGGCTGGCTACCGCCCTCGGCCACCATTTGGCAGGAGCGCATGGCGGCACAGCCGGGGGTGGCTTGGCAACGGCCGTTTACCAGCCCCGCCCTCCACCCCATCGGCCAGCTTGCCCCCGACACCCTGCTGCTGCGTGAAGAGGGGCAACTGCTCACGCTCAACGTCACCGATGGCAACTGGCAGCCCCTGCCCATCCCTGCCGATGGCGTTAGCGCGGCGCAATTGAGCAACAACGGCCGTTTACTCTGCACCGCCAGCGGCAACACGCTAACTGCCTTTAGCACCGCCGACTGGTCGCCGCAGTGGGAAGCCAACACCGGGCAGCGCGGCACGCCCCAACTGCTGCCCCTGCCCGACGGCGGCGTGGTGGTTGCCACTGCCACCGAACTGGCGGCATTTGGCGAAACGGGGCAGGCATTGTGGCGTATGGATTTGGACAAACGGCCGTTAAGCCACGCCCAAACCCTCACCGCCCTCCTTCTTTCCACCGCCGATGCCGTTTGGGAGTTGACCGCGACCGCACCGCAACGGTGGCTCAATCAGGGTGGGCAACTGGCGCAAGCAGGCGACCAATTATGGCTATACGATGAGGATGGGGTGTGGCGGGTGGAGGAGGAAGAAACGGCCGTTCTGGCCCTCCCCTTGCCGCGCCACCAAACCAGCCAAACCGACCTCACCCCCCTGCCCAACGGCGGCCTGCTGCTCGCCCACGCCGATGCCGCCGACCGCCGTCTCATCTGGTTCAACCGCGACGGCACTCGCCGCTGGGATCGCTCCTTCGCGGCACTGGGGCGCGGCACACCGTTTTTGCTCACCCTGGCCGACCAGCCCTATCTGCTCTACCAAACCAGCAGCGGTAGCAGCGCTGCCCTTAACCTCTACGCCATCAACCCTGACGATGCCACCCTAACCCACCTGTTCAGCGGCGGCACCCGCACCAGCCTGCCACAAGACAGTTGGGCGATGGCGTTGTCAGATCAGCTATTAATCCATATTGGCGGCGGTGCTTTAGTCGCCTTTTTTCCAGTAATCGGTAATCAGTAATTAGTAATCGGTCTGAAAACTGATTACTGGTTACTCCAAAAACATGACTCAACAAAACCAGCCAATCGAACCAATCCGGCTCAACGCTAACGAAAACCCCATGGGGCCATCGCCGCTGGCGATACAAAGCATCACCCATGTTCTCAGCCAAGTCAACACCTACCCTGGTGCTGACTTGGCCCCGCAACTGCGCGAGGCAATTGCCGCCGCCTGGGACAACCGCATCACGGCTGACCAAATCGTGTTGGGCAGCGGCAGCGTGGGGGTGATGCACATCATCGCCCAGCTTTACCTCGATACACCAGAGGCGGAATGTTTGGTTATGCCGCCCGTTTTCCCTTTTTTCCTCAACTACTGCCAGACGCACAACCACAAGCTGGTCAAGGTTCCGCTCCAGTCGGAGCGTTTTCGGGCGGATTTAACGGCCGTTCTTGCCGCCATCACCCCCAACACCCGCATCGTCTATCTCTGCAACCCCAATAACCCCACCGGCTCCTACATCACCGCCCGCGAGCTGGCCGACTTCATGGCACAAGTCCCCGACCACGCCCTCGTCGTCCACGACCAAGCGTACCACCATTTTGTGGATGCCCCCGACTTCCCCGACTCGCTTCTGCCCGTGCTGGACGGCAAACATTTCCTCGTCCTCCACAGCTTTTCCAAAGTATTTGGGCTGGCGGGAATGCGGCTGGGCTATGGCATCGCTCGCCCTGACATCATCGCCCGTCTTGAAGCCATCGCCCCGCCCTCCCAGCTTAACAAACTCAACCTGACGGCCGGCCTCAACGCCCTAAACGACAGCGACCACATCCAGCGTTCTATCGCCAACAATGCGGCCGGCAAGGCGTGGCTCACCGAACAGCTAGAAGCTCTTGACTGCCGCGTCTGGCCGACGCAAGCCAGCTTTATGATCTTCCAAGCCACCATGCCCGCTGCCACCATCATCGAACGGTTGGAAGTAGCCGGGGTGCTGGTACGCCCCGCCTTCTTCTCCCCCGAACACGTTCGCGTCAGCATCGGCAACCCCGCGCAAAACCAGCAATTTATCACCGCCCTCAGCCGCATTCTGGCCGAAGGTGCTTAAAAAAGAGCATAGGACGCAGATTTTCCTGATCGACCTGATTTTTATCAGGAAAATCAGGCAAATCTGCGTCCCATTTCCCCAAGGAGAAACAGATGCCCACAGTAACAATGGTTGAATATGACAACGCCAGCCCCGAAGTGAAGGCGGTATATGATGATTTGATGGCAAGAAAGGGGATTGATTTTGTTCCCAACTTCTGGAAAACGGTTGCCACCCACCCGCCGACGCTCATCCGGCTATGGCGCGACCTGAATGAGGTAATGGCCCCCGGCCGGCTGGATCGGCTGACCAAGGAGATGATTGCCATTGCCGTGAGTGCCACCAACGGCTGCAACTATTGCATCAACTCCCACACAGCCGCTGCCCAGGCGTTGGGGATGGATGCGGAAATGTTGGGGGAGTTGATGGCCGTCGTGGGGCTGTTTAACCTAACCAACCGGATGGCCGAAGGGTATCAAGTGGAATCGGATGTGATGCCAACATTATGAGAGCCGTGAGTATTGTCGGCATTGGGCAAATTCCGATGCAAAAACAAAATGAGCTGTCACTGCGGCAGATGGGCGCAACGGCCGTTAATCTGGCTATGGAACACGCCGGAATTGACAAAGTAGACGCGCTCTTTGCGGGCAACATGCTCGGCGATGAACTGCAAGGGCAAAAACATATCGCCACCCTCATTGCCGACGAAGCCGGGCTAACCGGCATCGAAGCGTTGCAAGTCCGCGCCGCCACCGCCACCGGAGCCGCCGCCCTGCGAATGGCATATCTGGCCGTTGCCAGCGGCGAAGCTGACCTCGCTATTGCGATGGGCGTGGAGAAAATGAGTACCGGCCAAGCCACCCCCGCCCTTGCCAAAGCGCTGGACGCAGAAAAAGAGGTGGCCGTGGGAGCCAACCTCATCAGCAAAAACGCCGAATTGATGCAGCTTTATATCGAAAAGTACCAGATGCCGCCCGACGGACTGGTCAATTTTGCCGTCAATGCCCACAATAACGCCATCGCCAACGAAAATGCCCTCTTTCGCAAGCCGATTACGGCCGAAACTGTCACCCAATCCCGCCTTGTCTACCCACCCATCCGGCTGCTCGACTGCTCCCCCATTTGCGACGGAGCTGCCGCCGTAGTGCTGGCTCCCACCGACGAAGCCCGCGCCTTCACCAGCACCCCCATCCACATTTTGGCCTCCAGCGTCGCCACCGACCATTTTCGCATTGAAGACCGCAAAGACCCGCTGATGCTGGCCGGGGCGCGGCTGTCGGCACTGCGGGCAGCGCGACGCGCCAACATCAACCGCAGCGATGTCTCCTTTTTTGAGGTTCACGATGCGTTTAGCATTATGGCCTGCCTGCTGCTGGAATCTACGGGGTATGCGCGGCGCGGCGAGGGGTGGCGGCTGGCAGCGGAGGGGCGGATTGGGCTGACGGGAGAAATTCCCATTGCCACGATGGGGGGGCTAAAGGCTCGCGGCCACCCGATTGGGGCAACGGCACTTTACCAAACGTGTGAAATTGTGCTGCAATTAACGGAAAAAGCGGGGGCAAACCAGATTGCTAACCCGAAAATTGGGTTACTGCAATCGGTGGGCGGGGCGGCTTCGACGGTGTTGACCCATATTTTTGGGAATTAGAGATTGGAGAGTAGAGATTGGAGATTATGAACCTTCACCAATCTCCAATCTCCAATCTCTACTCTCTCAACCGGCTACGTGCCTTAACACCTGGTCAATAAAGGCACTGGCCGAGCCGAGGTAGTTGGCTTCCTGGCGCAGGCTGTCCCAGTCAAGGGGGGCGTGGGTCTGTTCACGCACGATGTCGAAGAGGTGGCGGTTTTGGGCAACGGCCGTTTTGCACGCCCCTGCCACCAACTCCTTCGCCTCCGCCCGGCTCATGTGGTCGGGAGCCAGGGCAAAGGTCAGCGTTTCGGCCAGCATCAGGCCAAGACTGGCAGCGACGTTAGCGGCCATTTGCTCGCGGTTGACAACAAGAGTGGGGAGAATGGTGGCGGCTTTTTGCAGGCAAACGGCCGTTAATCTCACCATTTGCGGCAGCGTCAACCACTCCATTTGCCAGCCATGCGTCGCCCGCTCCTGCTCCTGCACCAACGCCTGGTGCATGTTGCCCAGCAGCGAAGCGTTGGTACGCGCCGCCGCAATAATTAGCTCGCTGGTAATCGGGTTGCTTTTTTGCGGCATGGTGCTGGAACCACCCCGCGATGGGTCGCCGCTTTCCCGCAGTTCACCCACCTCCGACTGCGCCAGCAAAATGATGTCCTGCGCCATTTTTGCCAAATTGCCGCTGACCAGCGACAGCCAACCGGCAAATTCGGCCAAGCTGTCGCGCTGGGTGTGCCAGGGTAGCAGGGGAACATGGAGGTTGAGTTCGTCGGCGAGGGCTTGAAGAACGGCCGTTCCCCGCTCCCCCAACGCCGCCAACGTCCCCACCGCCCCACCAAACTGCACCACCAGCAGCCGGGGCTTTAGCTGCGCCAACCGCTGCCGGTGGCGCAGCAGCGGTGCCAGCCAGCCAGCCGCCTTGAAGCCAAAGGTGATGGGCAGGGCGTGTTGGGAATGGGTGCGGCCGGCCATGACGGTGTGGCGGTGGCCGTCGGCCAGCTCGGCCAACAAAGCAATGACCTTGCCCAGCAGCGGCTCCAGCACCGCCAGTGCCGCCCGCAGTTGCAGCACCAGCGCCGTGTCCACAATATCCTGCGTCGTGGCCCCCCAGTGAACATAGTTAGCCGCTTCCCCGCCCACCTGCCGCCGCAGTTGCGCCACCAGGGCAATTACAGGCACGCCTGCCTGCTCCAATCCCGCCTGTAGCTGCGGCCAATCAATGGTTAACTCGGCAACGGCCGTTCTGATTTCCGCCGCCGCCGCCGCCGGAATGATACCCAATCGTCCCTGTACCTCGGCTAACGCACCTTCCACGAGCAGCATTTGTTGGATGTGGGTGTGGTCGGTAAAAACGGCCGTTATTTCCGGCACCGCGAATAACGGAGCATATAAATGAGAGTCAAGGGGAGAGAGAGACATGATGGTCCCTATAAAAATCTATGCGATCTTGAAAATCTGCCTCAATAACCGCTTTTATCTTGGCTGTGGATCAAAAAAGACGGTTTCGTTGTCACCCTGCATGTGAATGTCAAAGCGGTAGGTGGGTGGGGTGGTGCTGTTGTCGCGGGTGGCAAGCAGGGTGTGGCGACGGGTAGCGGGAACGCTGTTTAGCACGGGGTCATTGGCGTTGGCGGCTTCGTCGGCGAAATAGATGCGGGTGAGGGCGTGGATGAGCATCCCGCGTGCAAAAACGTTGACGTTGATGTAAGGTGCTTGACCATCGCGGTTGCCAGGCTTGATGGTGTGAAAAGCAAATTGTCCATCATGGGGGTTTTCGGCGCGGCCAAAACCGCGAAAATGGGGGTCGGCCTGGGCGTGCAGGGGATCGGCGGGATGATTGTAAATGCCGCTGGCATCGGGCTGCCAAATTTCCACCATCGCATCAGGAACGGGCTGGCCGTCGCCATCGTAAACAGTACCGCTGATAAGAATGCGAAAACCGGCCGTTTTTTCCTGCACCAAATCACTCTGTGTTTCGTCATAAATTAGCCCAATGCGGAAGTAGGGACCAACGGTTTGGCTGGGGGTTTGGGTAAGGGTCATTATCTTTTCTCCAAAATGGAGATCGGAGATTGGAGATTGGAGATTGTTAACCTTCATAATCTCCAATCTCTCATCCCCAATCTCCCAATTATTCAAAAGGTGTTTGGCGAGGGCCACAAACAACGATGTCAAAGCGGTAGCCAAGCGCCCAGCCAGGTTGCGTGAGGTCGTGGTCGTAAACTGAAATGAGGGATTGGCGGGCGGCTTCGTCGGGGATACCATTGTAGATGGGGTCGAGCGGGATGAGGGGGTCGCCAGGGAAGTACATTTGGGTGACGAGCCGCTGTAGGAAGTTGGTACCGAAAACAGAGAAGTGGATGTGGGATGGCCGCCAAGCGTTGGGATGGTTGCCCCACGGATAGGCACCGGGGCGAATGGTGGTGAACTGGTATTCACCATTGGCGTTGGTGAGAACGCGACCAGCACCGTAAAAGTTGGGGTCGAGCGGTGCATCGTGTTGGTCTACAAGGTGCATGTAGCGGCCAGCCGCATTGGCTTGCCACACTTCAACAAGGGCATTGGGTATGGGGTGGCCGCGATCATCAAGCAAACGGCCGTTAACCAAAATCCTTTCCCCCAACGGCTCACCCGTCCGCACCGCATTGCGCGTCAAATCATGATCCAGCTCCCCCACGTCGCTGTGACCATACACCGGCCCCGTCAACTCCGACAGCGACTGCGGCAGCGGCACCAGCGTCCGCGTAGGGCTGCGCTGCACCGTAGACTTATATGCCGGGTGCAAATAAGGGGGCTGCACTTTCCAATCAATAGGATTAAAAGAGGCTGTCATCGTTTTTACTCCATATTCAGGAGATTAGCGATTGAAGACTGCAAACAACCTGCATAACCTGGACGAGCCAGAACCAAAAACGTTACACAGAAGTTCACAGAGAAGACACAGAGGTTCACAGAGAAGAAACAAGTCTCCTCTGTGAACCTCTTTCTTATCTCCGCGTAACTCTGTGTCATTTCTTGTTTTGCGTACAAGAATTTCATGGTCAAGGTATTAATCTCCAATCTCTAATCCCCAATCTCCAACTACTCTTCCGTCAAAACCTGTTTGGCAATAGCAATCGCCGTATTCGCCGCCGGAACCCCGGCATAAATTGCCACCTGCATAAACAACTCTTTCAGCTCATCGGCCGTCACCCCCGTGTTGTGCGTAGCGCGAATGTGCATGGCAAGCTCATGCTCCCGCCCCAGGGCCGCCAAAATCGCAATCGTGATCAGGTGGCGCACCGGACGCGGCAGCGTTTCCCCTTGCCACGCTTCCCCCCAGGCATACTGGGTAATCAACCGCTGAAAATCAGCGTCAAACGGGGTTTTATTAGCCTCGGCGCGGTCTACATGGGCATCCCCAAGCACCTCGCGCCGCGTTTTCATGCCTCTGCCAAATGTGTCGCTGTTCATTATTGTTGAATGGGACGCAGATTTACCTGATAAACCTGATAAATCATGATGATCAGGTAAATCTGCGTCCTATTTCCATAAACTTCGCAAAAACTCGCCTATAACTTTTGCCAGCAGTTCCGGCTGCTCCACGCAGGGCAAGTGGCCTACGCCGGGGATTTCGCGGTAGCTGGCGAGGGGGATGAGGTCGAGCAGGGTGTGGGTAAGGTTGGGTGGGGTAGCACTGTCTTCAGCCCCGCAGACTACAAGGGTGGGTGCCTGGATCGTGCGGCTGCGCTGACTAAGGTCAGCATCGCGGATGGCGGCGCAGGTGCCAACGTACCCTTCCAGCGGCATCCGCGCCAGCATATTGGCGTAGATGCGGTGGGCAGCAGGACTGGTTTGGGCAAAGGCGGAGGCAAACCAGCGTTCGAGAATGGGGGCAGTGGTTTCGTGGTTCAGGCCGTGTTGGCGCAGGTAGTTGATGCGGGTGTTCCAAAAAACGGCCGTTCCTATCACCGCCGCCGTATCACACAACACCAACCCGCGCACCCGCTCCGGCCACGCCGCCGCAAACGTCTGGGCAATCATCCCCCCCACCGACACGCCCACCAACACCGCTTGCTCAATAGCCAACGCATCTAACAGCCCCGCTAAATCATGAGCATGGTCATCCATCGAATAGGGAGCGGGAGGACAATCCGACAGCCCATGACCCCGCTTGTCATATTGCACAAGGCGGTAGCCGGTGGCAAAATGGGGCACTACCCCATCCCAAATCCGCAAATCCGTCCCCAGCGAATTAATAAACACCAATGCTGGAGCAGTTGGCACACCACCAATGGCACAGTTGAAGGTAATATTGTTTGCGGTTACAGCTTCCATAAAAATTACTCAAACGTTTCAAACGGCAGCCCAACATAATTTTCCGCCATCGCCGTTCGCGCTGCCGTTGACCCCGCCAAATAATCCAGTTCCGCCATTTGCAAACGGTAGTTGAGCGGATCATCGCCAAAGCGATGCATGAGCGAGGTGAACCACCAGGAAAAGCGAATCGCTTTCCAAACACGTCGCAGACAGGCATCGGAGTAGCGGTCAAGCAGGTCGGTGCGCTTCTCGCCATAATAGGCAATTAGCACCCGTGACAGGTAAAAAATGTCGGATGCGGCCAGATTTAGCCCTTTCGCGCCGGTGGGCGGGACAATATGGGCAGCATCCCCGGCCAAAAACAGGTTGCCAAAACGCATTGGCTCAGCAACAAAGCTTCGCAGCGGGGCAATGCTCATTTCAAGGCGCGGCCCCGTGGTGATCCGTTCGGCCATATGGGGAGGCAAACGTCGGCGCAGTTCGTCCCAAAAAGCGTCGTCGCTCCAGTTGTCTACCGAATCATCCAGTTCGCATTGAATATAATAACGACTGCGGGTGTGAGAGCGCATACTGCACAGGGCAAAGCCGCGCTCGTGGTTGGCATAAATCAGCTCTTCATCAACGGGAGGAACATCGGAAAGGATACCGAGCCAGCCAAAGGGGTAAATTTTTTCAAAAAGCTGCAGCTTGCTGGGGTCTACGCTGCGGCGAGCCACGCCGTGGTAGCCATCACAGCCCGCCACAAAGTCGCAAATGAGTTCGTGCCGACGGCCGTTTTTTTCATAAATAATGCGCGGTTTGCCACCCCAAAAATCCTCAATGGCAACGGCAGGGGCTTCATATTCAATGATGCCACCGGCAGCAAGACGAGCATCAATCAAATCTTTGGTGACTTCGGTTTGGCCGTAAACCATGACGCTGCTGCCGCCGGTGAGCGTGTGCATGTCAATGCGCGGTAAACGGCCGTTAAACGCCAGCGAAAAACCCTCATGCACCAGCCCCTCCCGATCCATCCGCTCATGCACCTGCGCCTGCCGCAGCAGTTCCACCGTCCCCTGCTCCAGCACCCCAGCACGAATCCGCCCCTCAACGTGTTCCCGGCTTTGTCGCTCCAAAATGACCGACTCGATGCCGTGCAAATGCAAGAGCTGCGCCAAAAGCAACCCCGATGGGCCTGAACCAATAATGCCAACCTGTGTTCTCATGGTTTACCCCTTGTCTACCTTCCATGCTATTGTAACGCTAGACTTCCGAGGTTTCAAAAACCGCAGAGGTCAACCGTGGAGAACCATAGCCCAACCATTGACGGCCTTTTACCGACCTGCTATATTCACTGCCCATCTGATATATCATCCCCCACCGGCATTTTATGACACGATTAACCCTTTCCCAAATTTATGACCTGACCTATGCTGCCCTCATCCGCTGCGGCGCGTCCGCTGTGCAGGCAGAGCCAACGGCCGTTTCCGTGCGCGACGCTGAAGCCGAAGGCATTCGCAACGTTGGCCTCGGCTACCTGCCCCTCTACCTCGGCCATCTGCGCTGCGGCAAGGTGGTGGGCAACGCCCAACCCGCCATTGTTAGCCAGGATG
>JAGQGA010000630.1 GCA_020432595.1 Anaerolineales bacterium
CGCCGATGGAGGTAGGCCAGGGCTTCGAGGGTCTGGAGGATGAGATCGGTTTTTTCGGAAAGAGAACGGCCGTGTCCCGCCACCAAAATTGTTTGAGCATTCTCTAGATACGACATGGTGAAAAACGGCTGCTCGTTTTCATCAAAACCATAATCCAAAACGCTAATGATATTGGGGTGGCGCATGGAGGCCAGCATTTGAAACTCATGCGCCAAAGCCAGCCGGAGTTCCTGATTTGATTGTGAGGCCGGACGTGAGGCAAAGAGCAAATGCTGTACAGGCATAAAAACCTGCTTCAGTGCCACCGTCTCGCCCGTCAGGCGGTCGGTGGCGCGGTGGACAATGCCCATGCCGCCCTGGCCTAGTTTGTTGTCGAGTGCGTAACGGCCGTTAATCATGTGGTTCCTTGCTGGGGGTGAGGGTGGGAAAAACGGCCGTTTGCCCAATAGAACCTAACAACGCTTCAATTTCACTTACTTTGTAAGCAAGTTGGCTGGCTTCTGCCATTGCTTTCGCTTCATTCAAACGCATACGCGCTTTTTCATCCTGTCCTGATTGTGCCAAATAACGGCCGTACTCAATCATCACGCGCAGGCGAATAAAATAACTTTTTGCCAGCACCAAGGCTGCCTCAAAGTAAGCCGCTGGCCGAGCCACTAATTGTGTCAAGTCGGTCAGAATGCCTATTGTCTCGGCTAAATTGGCCGTGCCTAGTTGACCAGCCTCCCGCGCCGCCAGCACTTGGGCAACCGCTACATGCACCAATCCATCGGCTTGTTTCAGATTCAAAGCTTGCCACATCTGAAAATGGTCTAAGGCAGTGGTCAAAGCTTCTGCGTATCCCCCTGCCGCCACCTGACTCAACCCTATATACCCGCATATCCTGTTCAAATTCTCAAAGTTTTTTATTGACAATTGATATTGGTGGGCCTCATACAATTTCGCCAATGCCTGCCGTAGCTGGCCTTGTTCAAAATGAAGAGACCCAAGGCCAAGGATAGCATAGTGAAGATAATTTTTGCTACTAAGCGATTCCCAAAGAGCAAGGGCTTGCTGATAATATGCCTGTGCCGTTTCATAGGCACCTTGTTCATGAGCAACTGCTCCCAAACTGTTGAATGAGATTGCAATCCCCTCCTGATCCCCAATGGCTTGTTGCATCGCAAGGCTCTGCTTAATCAGTGTTAAAGCCACTTCATACGCCCCTCGATCTATCGCATTTTCGCCTAAATTATTGAGGCAAAGGGCTACGCCAAGCTGGTCACCAATATTTTGGCTAATAATAAAACTTTGCTGAAAATAATCATGGCCTGCCAAATAATCCCCTTGTTGATCGGCAACTAGACCTAAATTATTGAGGCTGGTAGCGAGGCCTTGCTGATCGCCAATGGCTCTTCGGATGGTTAAGCTCTGCTGAAAATAGTCACGGGCAGTGACATACGCCCCTTGCTGATAGGCAACCAGGCCCATAGAATTGAAACCACGTGCAATGCCTTGCTGATTCCCAATCGCTTGACAAATAGCCAAGCCCTGCTGGCAGTATGTGAGAACCGTTTCATATGCCCCCTGATACCGAGCAATGATGCCCATAATGTAGAGCGTTTCGGCGATCCCTGGTTGATCCTCTATCGCTTGCTGGATAGCCAAGCTCTGCTGAAGGTAGCCCAGAGCTGCTTCATATTCGCTGTGATCACGAGCAATCATGCCCATAATATTTAAACTGTGAGCCAAACTAGCTTGATCATTCACTGTTTGAGCTAAGTTGTATGCTTGCTGGGCAATACCTTCAGCTTCATCAAGCATACCCTGATGAACATAGGCCAAGGCCAGATAGTTGAGCAACACCCCTCGTCTGCGATCCTGTGGTGACAATAACTTCAAGCCACGATTTAACAAAATTTGGCCTTGCTCATAATCAGCCGCAATCTGTATCGCTTGTTGCGCCACACGTTCCAGATAGTATAGTTCTTTCTCTTCCTCGCCTGCTGCCTGCCAGTGGGCTAGCAAGATGGCATGATAGTGAGTATGCTCTGCGTAAAGTGTTTCGAGGGCGAGTGCTACTTGACGATGGTAGGCTTGGTTTTGCTTGCCTGTTAGTTGAGATAATAAGGTTTCACGCAGCTTGTCATGGCTAAACTGCCACCGATTGTCGCGCACGTTTAGCACGGCCGCTTCTGCACCTCGCAGCAACCATTTATCAGTTGCCACATCTGGAGCCAAAAGGTGGAGTAGCCGCTCATCTATTTCTCGCCCAGCTACTGCTGCTAACTGTAGCAAAGGTTTGTCAGCGGCAGGTATTTTTTGCAGCCGACGCAGCAATAGCGCATTCATGCCACTGGTAATAACACCTTCAGGCAGCGTCATCTCTCCAATATTTGCTAATTTTCCCGCCTCTTCAGCTAAGGCTCGCATCACTTCTATGATGAAGAAGGTGTTGCCCTCGGTTTCCTGTGACAACAAAGAAATAACCTGTGAGGTACTGGCGGCCTGGCCTAACATTGCCTGGCTCAATTGGGCTATTTCTTGCTCATTTAGTCGCTCTAAGAGCAGACCTTGTGCCCCGGGCAGGTCATTGGGCAAGTCCGGGCACTCATCGCGCCGATAAGTGCCTATAACCATTATTCTCGGCAATTGTGACAACGTCTTCAATATCTGCTTCACGGGAGTGAGGCTTTCCCCTGCCCACTGTAAATCCTCCAGAATCAGTAGGGTTGGCTGCGTTTGTTTTTGCAAAATGGAGATAATTGTTAATACCAGTCGTTCTTCCCCTGCTTTGCCGCTGAGTTCTGGCACTTGGGCAATTTCTCGCCCCAAGAGATGGGGTAGGGAGGGTGAAATCTCTTGCAAAACGCCTGCTTCCAGATCGCTCAACTCTGTCCCCAGGGCGAGGCGGAGGGCAATTAATCGCCATAGGTGGTATGGAACCCCTCCTTCGGCTATAGCCTGTCCTCTTAATACTTGCCAACCAGCCACTAAAGCATGGGCGCGTAGCTCATCTAACAAGCGGCTTTTCCCAACACCGCTTTCGCCACCTATTAACCAAACTGAGCTTTCCCCCGCTTTGGTTTGGGTCAAGGCAGTGGTTAATTGAGTCATTTCTGTCTGACGGCCGACAAAGGTGGCGGCTTGGAGGTAGCTTTCGCGGATAACGGCCGTTTCCGCCGGTTCAGGCAGCCCAATAGCGTAGGCTAGGGCGGTGCTGGTGGCAACGGCCGTTTGGTAACGTTTCTCCGGCTTTTTGGCAAGCAGCGTGCGAATAACGACCTGCACCGAGGCATCCACCTTGCTCCAATCCGGCTCCCCGTCCAAAATCTCCCCAATCGTATCCTCGGCATAGATGTCAAAAGGATGAGTGCCGGCCAGCAGCCGGTAGGCCAACAC
>JAGQGA010000631.1 GCA_020432595.1 Anaerolineales bacterium
TTCATCAGCACAATGCCCATCAGCAGATCGTAATCACTGCGGTTCGCCGCATCAATAAAAAGCCGCCCCATTCCCGGCCAGGAGAAAATGGTTTCTGTGAACACCGCACCCCCAAAAACACTGGGCAAATCCAAAGCCAAAATCGTAATAATGGGAATGGCAGCGTTTTTGAGCGCATGAATCAACACCACCCGCCGTTCCTTCTGCCCCTTAGCCCGCGCTGTCCGCAAATAATCTTGCCGCAGCACTTCCAACATGCTGCCGCGTGTATAGCGAGTGTAGGTACCAACGCCCAGCATGGCAAGCATGGCAACAGGCAAGATCATATGGCGCAGCCGGTCGGCAAAGGGAGCCGTGGCTTCATCATAGAGGCGCAGATCGTACATGCCACCACCGGGCAACAGGGGGCCACCGTCGGCTGTTTTCAGGGTCATAGAGAAGATCATGATGAGCATGAGGCCAAACCAAAAAACGGGGATAGATTGCCCCATGAAGGCAAAGGTGGTGGAAACGTGGTCAAACAAGGAATATTGTTTGACCGCCGACACAATGCCAATGGGAATGGCAATGAGCAGGGTGATAACTTGGGCAGTTATCATCAGCCGCAGCGTGTTGGGTAAACGGGAGCCAATTTCATCTAAAACCGGCCGTTTGGTGGCAACTGAAATGCCCCAATTACCTTGCAACGTATTGCCCAGCCATTTTAGATATTTAATGTGCAATGGGTCATTAAGACCCAGGCGTTCTTCAAAGCGGGCACGGTCTTCGGCCGTCAGGTTGGGGTTGTCTTCCAAAGCTGCCGCTGGGTCGCCAGGAGCCAATTGCAACAGCACAAACACGATCATGCTAATTAAAAACATGATGGGAATAAGCTGTAACAGCCGCCGAATGATGTAACGTGTCATAAAACTTTACTCCCGCTTATAAACTCCATAAATCAAAAAGAAGTCAGGCTTTTGGGAAAAGCCTGACTTCTCGATTTGACTACAGATTATTCACTCATCTGCCAATTTTCAGAATCCCACGTCTGATTATCCCAGGTGTTAATCTGGTAGCCGGTCAGCTTATCGCTGGTGGCATGAATCTCGGCGCGGTTGTAAAGATAGATCATGGGCACATCTTGCTGCACTTGCTGCATGACCTGGCAGTAAAGCTGCTGGCGAGTGGGGATGTCGGGAGTAGACCCGGCAGCCTCAAGGGCGGCATCGTTGTCGGCGTTGAGGTAGCGCATGTAGTTTGTCCCGGAACCTTCGTTGGCTTCCAACGGCATCCGCGAGGAGTGGAAGAAGTCAAACATAAAGGAGTGGGGGTCAATACCGGGACTGGTGGTGTACATGAGGACATCGTACATGCCATGCTTGCGGAAAGCACCGCTAGCCCATGACCCAAATAGTTCGGCCGAAGGCACGTTTTCGATGAACATATCAATGCCTACATCAGCCAAGTATTCGATGATGAGCTGCTCGGCCTGTTCGCGCAGTTGGTTGCCGGTGGTGGTCTGAATCTTGAGGCGCATTGGCGTTCCGGCAGCAGCGGTTTCACAACCGTTACATTCACGGATGCCGTCGCCGTCTGCATCGGTAAAGCCAGCTTCATCCAACAGAGCCATCGCAGCTTCGGGGTCAAAGGTGCTGGTGGTTAGTTCACAGCCGGCACCACCCCAACCGATGTTGAGTTCGCCCGTGCCAACGGAAGCAGCCCCAAAGAGAAGGACATCATTGATCTCATCTTTATTGATGGCGGCTTCAATGGCCTGACGCACACGCACGTCACCCAACAGGGGATGCGGGTTGTTGGCTGGGTCGTCGGTGGCATCAATGGTGGGGTCGGCCATGTTGAGGAGTAGACGCTCGGTGCCGATGCCGGGGGTGATGTGGACAGCAACGCCGGGTTTGCCTTCGAGGTCAGGCACAACGGCTTCAATCAAGTCCCAAACAAAGTCCACTTCGCCAGTTTGGATGAGGGCCATGCCGACTTCGCGGCTGGGGGTGATGCGAATGACGAGGCGATCCAGATATGGTTTTTCTGGTGCTTCGCGGTAGTTTTCGTTCTTGACCAGGGTGATATGGTCACCAGGAACCCATTCGGTCATTTTGAAGGGGCCGGTGCCGATGGGATGCCAGTTGTAGGGCCAGCGCTGCATTTCAGCGGGGGCACCGGTGGCATGGCGGGGCATGATGGAGCCAAAGAGGCCGGTGAAAGGGGCGTAGAAGGGGGAGTAGGTGACAACGGCCGTTAATTCATCCGAACACTCCATATTGGTGATTTGGTCATAACCAGAAGTCGAAACGGCCCCACTTTCGGGATCCATAATCGCTTCATAGGTAAACAACACATCATCACAGGTAAACGGCGCACCGTCTGACCACATGACACCCTCTTTGAGGTTGTAGGTGACGGTCAGCACATCGGCAGCTTCATCATAGGTCACAAGACCATTGGCAAGCGAGGGAACCTCTTGCGCCAAAACGGGAATGTATTCCCCTTCAGCACTGGCACCAACCAACCCTTCAATCATCGCGCCATTGACTTCGCCGGAAGCGGTTTGGGTAGCGATATAGGGGTTCAAAATTTGGGGTTCCTGGTAGAGCGCAAAAATGACTTCTTGCTGGGCAGCAGGAACGGCCGTTACCTCCACCTCTTCCGTTACCACCCGCGTTACTTCAACCTGCTCACCTTGTTCCGTAACCGTTTCTGTCACCACCCGCGTTACTTCAACCTGTTCCGTCTCCGTAACAACGCGAGTCACTTCCACCGTTTGCGGCTGGCAAGCCGCTAGAATAAACAAACCAACAAGCAACAATGCTAATCGAACAAACTGTTTTTGGGACACTTCCATTTCCTCCTAAAAAATGTCAGACAAAACAATAATGGTGGCTCTCGGCCGTGTCGCGCCCACAGACCACCCTCAACAGTCACACGGTTTATTCGCTAGGCTCACCTCCTTGACCATTTTTTACCAGATGACAAGCCACAAAATGGCCTGCTTTAACTTCACGATAGACCGGATCTTCCTCATAGCAAACCGCAATCGCCACCGGGCAGCGCGTATTAAAGTTGCAACCCTGCGGCGGGTTAGCCGGACTAGGCAAATCCCCCTGCAAAATAATGCGCTTACGCTGCTTTTCCAAATCCGGGTCAGGAATTGGCACCGCCGAAATGAGTGCCTGGGTGTAGGGGTGCAGCGGATTGACAAACAGCTCTGTCCGCTCCGCCAATTCTACAATCTTGCCCAAATACATCACCGCCACCCGGTCGCTAATGTGGCGCACCATGCTTAAATCATGCGCAATAAACAGATAGGTTAGCCCCAACTGCTTCTGTAGCCGCTTGAGTAAATTGACCACCTGCGCCTGAATAGACACATCCAGCGAGGCAA
>JAGQGA010000632.1 GCA_020432595.1 Anaerolineales bacterium
GCTTTCCCGGAACATGGGTTTTTGACCGAAGAAGAGGCCAGCGATTTGCCAGACAGCGGCTCCATCATTTGGGTCATTGACCCGGTTGATGGAACGACAAACTACAGCCGCCAGATCCCGATCTTTACGGTGGCGATTGCGGCGGTTGACTCGGCTTCGCGGGAAGTGGTGGTGGGCGTGATTTTAGACCCCATGCGGCAGGAATTATTTAGTGCAGCGAAGGGGCAGGGGGTGTGGCTACAGGTGGAGGGAGGGGAAAAACGGCCGTTATCCGCCAGCCCCGTCTCTATCTTGTCAGAAAGCATTGTCAGCTTGGACATGAGCCACGACCACCAAACGCGCCAATCTGTGCTGGATTTTGTGCAGCACGCGGGCAACGACATTGCTAAAATGCGGCTTATTGGGTCAGCAGCGCTGTCTATGGCGTGGCTGGCGGCCGGCCGACTGGATGCCTATTTGAATTACCGCCTGCACCCGTGGGACGTGGCGGCTGCCAGCTTGCTGGTGCGGGAAGCGGGGGGACAGGTGACCACCCTGGACGGACAACCGTGGCGCTGGACAAAAGAAGCAGGGGGTGTGGTAGCCACAAACGGCCGTTTTCATGCCCAACTCCTGCAAAAACTCAGCCAAACCCAATAAGCCATTGTGCATTTTAGCACAACCGTATTAAGTACCATCATGCGGTTTGCCCATTGCCAACCGATCCCCAGGTTAGTACAATCCGCATCACACTATCTGCACGTTGTATCGGAGTGATTGATTTCTATGCGTTGGCCCCCCTACAAACACATCTTCTTTGACTGTGACTCCACACTAACCACCATTGAAGGCATTGATGTGCTGGCCGAAACGGCAAAGAAAAAATGGCGGGTTGAAATATTAACCAATGCCGCTATGAATGGCGACCTCGATTTGAGCGAGGTGTATGATAAACGGTTAAAAGCCGTCAAACCCAGCAAAAAGCAAGTTCAAGCCATTCGCGCCGCCTACAAACGCCATATTGTCGAAGATGCAGCCGAAGTCATTCGCCTGCTGCAAGAGCATGGTCATCAGGTCTATATCATCAGCGGTGGACTGGCAGAGCCGGTGGAAGAATTTGGAGTCTATTTAGGGGTGCCGCGTGACCATATTCGAGCGGTAGGCGTGCAATACAACGAACTCTCTGGCAACTGGTGGCAAAGCACGCCCGGTGAGGAACGATATTTGGCTTATGAGGCGGGGGCATTGACGGTAAGTGATGGCAAGGCAGAGGTGGTGGAGGCGTTATTGGCGGGGAAAAACGGCCGTTCTCTCCTCATTGGCGACGGTACCAGCGACCTCCTTGCCAGCCGCGCCGTAGACCTCTTTGTTGGCTTTGGCGGTGTCGTCGCCCGGCAACGTGTCCAAGCTGAAGCCCCCATCTTTATCAACACCCCCAGCATCGCCCCTCTGTTGCCTGTCGCTATGGGGCCAGCAGAGCTTGCCAACCTGGGCAGCCCCCAGCTTGAACAAAAAATTGTACAGCAAATTGAAACAGGAGCATTGACATTTCAAAATGAGCAGCTTGAAACAAAATTCCAGCGAGCCTTCAGCGCCCGCCCAACCTGATCACGTCCGTCTCTTTATCCCTGGCCCCGTTGAGGTGCGCCCCGAAATTTTGGCCGCCCAAACGCAGTGGATGATCGGCCACCGGATGCCCGAATGCCTTGATCTCATTGGCAGCATTCACCCCAAACTCAAACAAGTTTTTTACACCACCAGCCGCGTCCTCATTAGTGCCTCTTCTGGCAGCGGCCTGTTGGAAGCGGTTGTTCGCAACTGCGTCGCCCACAAGGTACTCAACTGTGTCAATGGAGCCTTCAGCCAGCGGCAGCATGAAATTACCGTTGCCAATGGCAAGGCGTGCGAGGTGCTGGAAGTGGAATGGGGCAAGGCCATTTTGCCAGAAATGGTTGTTGACCGCCTTGCCAGCGGCGATTTTGACGCTGTAACCGTGGTTCACAACGAAACCAGCACCGGTGTCACCAACCCCATTCAGGAAATTGCCGCCGCTATCCGCGCCCTGCCGAACGGCAAGGACATTTCTATTTTGGTTGATTCTGTCAGCGGCCTTTCTGGGGCGCGACTGGAATTTGATGCCTGGGATTTGGACGTGGCGTTGACCTCCAGCCAGAAAGCGTTTGCCCTTCCGGCCGGCCTCGCCTTCTGCGCCGTCTCTGACCGCGCCCTGGCAAAAGCCAAAACCATCCCCAATCGCGGCTCCTACTTTGATTTTGTAGACCTGGATAAATATCTGCAAAAGAACCAAACGCCAGCGACCCCAGCCATCTCGCTGCTCTTTGCCCTCGATTTGCAGCTTACCCATATGTTGGAAGAAGGGATGGAAAACCGATTTGCCCGCCATTTGGCAATGCGTGACCGCACCATAGCCTGGGCAAAAGGCCACGGCTTTGAGCTATCGGCCGAAGAACCCTATGCTTCTCCCACTCTCACCTGTGTTGATAACAACCTCGACATTAGCATTAGCGGCATGAACAAATTCCTGCGAACCAAGGGGCTAATCATCTCCGATGGATATGGGGCGCTCAAAGGCAAAAACTTCCGCATTGCCCACATGGGCGACACACAAATGAGCGATTTGGAAGAGCTGCTGGCGGCAATGGACGAGTATTTGGCGCAGTAGAGATTAGAGATTAGGGATTGGAGATTGGAGATTGTGAACCAGTATCAATCTCCAATCTCCAATCAAACTGCTTCCAGACGCGCTTTTAGGTTTTGCAGCAGGGCTTCGTGGGCTGTGTCGGCTGTTTTTTGTACAAAGCCGGCCAGCAGGTTGGGGGTGTCTATGTCGAGGGTTTCGCTAACGGCCGTTCCGCCCCCCTCTTTCGGCTCAAATCGCGTTTGGCTAATCAGCCGAATGTTGGGGAAACTCTCTACCTCGTGGATAATCAGGTTTTCCTCCGGCACTTGCACCATTTTGACGCGAATTTTGTTGCGATAGGGCAAAAACCCCAAAAAACGAAACTGCTCAATCGAGAAGAAATGGACAACCGTGTGTCCAGCCTCGTCCACACTCCGGCCTAGCTCCTGGGTTTCGACGACCAGCGGCTGCAAGCCGGGGTGGTTGGTTATGTCGGCTAGATGGGCATAAACGGTCGTTGTTTCCGCTTGAACACGAATCGCCTTTTTAATCCTGATTGCTTTCATCCCAAAACGGCTCTAACGCCACCCCCAACCCATCGGCCAAACGGTTGACATAAGCATAATAAGCAGTCACTTGGTTAATATCCAAAATCGCGCCATCGCTAAAGCCTGCTTCGCGCAGGGCGATAACATCCGCTTCCACCATTTCCCAGGGGCGCAGCGTCAGCTTTTCCACATAAACCAGTATCGCACGGTC
>JAGQGA010000633.1 GCA_020432595.1 Anaerolineales bacterium
CGTCCCAGTCATTGCCGAAACAGGCACCCTGGCCCAGGGCGAAACCCCCATTATCATTCAGTGGGACTACAACGCCCTTGCCGCCCGCGACAGTCTGGCGGGCAACCCGGCCGTGGAAGTTGTTGTTCCCGCTTCGGGTGTTTTCGCCGGGGTCTATGTGCAGGCCATCAGTGCCTATGCCCCTCACCCCAACGCCGCCAAGCTGTGGATGGAATTCATTTATTCTGACGAAGGTCAGCTCATCTGGCTCAAAGGGTATTGCCACCCCATTCGTTTCAACGACATGGTAGCGCGTGGTGTTGTTCCCCAAGAGCTGCTGGACAAGCTGCCTACGCCAGAGCTATACGCCGAAGCCGTGTTCCCCACGCTTGACCAGCTCACAGCCGCCCGGGAACTCATCACCACCCAATGGGATTCTATTGTTGGTGCCGATGTAAAATAAGCTAAGGATTTGTAAGACCGCGCAAGGAATGCTCCTTGCGCGGTTTTTTTATGGTATGGCAAAAAACGCTCTTTCCACATCAGCAATCAAGCAAGTTTGGGTATGGGTGGGGGTTGTTCCATTTTTGCTCTTTGCCATCGCTTTTTTGCTCGCTCCCGCCTCTTTTCTGTTTATCGGCAGCTTCCGCGATGTGTATGGCAATTGGACTCTGGCTAATTATGGCAACCTCTGGCAAGATTTTGTCATCGAAGCCTACACCCTCAGCATTCGCATCAGTGCGTTTACGGCACTGGGCGGCGGCATCTTTGGGTTTTTATTGGCCTATGCCGTGACGCTTGGTGGTCTGCCGCGCTGGATTCGTTCGGGGTTGCTCACGTTTTCCGGGGTGGCCTCTAACTTTGCCGGGGTGCCTTTGGCGTTTGCCTTCATCGCCACCATGGGGCGCATTGGGCTGGTGACGGGGCTGCTAAAATTGATGGGCGTAGATATTTATAAGCAAGGGTTTACCTTATACAGCTTTTGGGGGTTAAGCCTGACCTATATGTATTTTCAATTTCCCCTGATGGTGCTGATTATTACCCCGGCGTTGGAAGGGCTGCGGCGTGAATGGCGGGAGGCGGCAGAAAATTTGGGGGCAACAACAGGGCAATATTGGCGGTATGTGGCCTTGCCGATTTTGCTGCCTTCGCTGCTGGGAACGATGATTTTGCTGTTTGCCAATGCCTTTGGGGCGCACGCAACAGCCTTTGCCCTAACAGGTGGCACGTTTAATCTAGTAACCATTTTGATCGGAGCGCAAATTCGTGGGGATGTGCTGCGTGATCCCGGTTTGGGGTATGCGTTGGCGGTGGGAATGGTACTTATCATGACGGTTTCAATTGTGACCTATACGCTGTTGCAGCGTCGCTCTGAGCGTTGGTTGAAGCGATAAGGGGGCGACAACATGAAAAAGGGGTCTGTGTGGTCATGGGTGTGGATTGTGCTGGGGGTGCTGTACTTTTTCTTGCCGCTGCTGGCAACGCTGCAATTTTCGCTGAAGGCGGAGCGGGGCGTTTATGGGTTTAAGGCATATGAGTTGGTGCTGGCTGATCCGCAATTTGTGGAGACGTTTGTGTTTTCCATCGAGATTGCGGTGCTGACAATTGTTTGCAGCCTGCTGTTGATTGTGCCAACGGTTTACTGGGTGCATTTGCGGCTGCCGCAGATTCGGCCCATTTTGGAGTTTATTGCTTTTTTGCCGTTTGTGCTGCCGGCCGTCGTCCTGGTCTTTGGCCTCATTCGCATTTATAGCCGGCCCCCCTTTGCCCTGACCAACGCCGTTTGGAGCACCAACATGCTGCTGGTAGGGGCATATATGTCGCTGGCGTTGCCCTATATGTATCGCTCGGTGGACACGGGTCTGCGGGCCATTGACGTTCGCACGCTGACGGAGGCGGCGCAGAGCCTGGGAGCAAGCTGGGCCACGATTTTATGGCGGGTTATCTTCCCGAATTTGCGGACGGCGTTGTTGAGCGGGGCCTTTTTGACCTTTGCCATTGTGGTGGGGGAGTATACGATAGCGGCTTTTTTGGCTCGCCCAATGTATGGCCCTTATTTGGCGGGGCTGGTGCGGAACAAGGCGTATGAGCCGGCCGCTTTGTCTATTTTAACGTTTGGGTTGACGTGGGGCATTATGGGAATCATCCAATGGTTGACCTATCGGACACCGGGGGCAACCCAGGTGACGGCAGGGCCAAGATAATTGATCCGTTCAAGAGGCATAAGCAGAGAAGTTAAACATGGGCAACAGCCCACCACAAAGCATGAAAATAGGACGCAGATTTTCCTGATTAAACTGATCGGGAAGATCAGATAAATCAGCGTCCTATTTTTAGGACAGGCTATGGCATTTCTGGAGATTGAAAATTTACACAAGCAATTTGGGGGGTTAACGGCCGTTTCCAATTTCAACCTCAACGTTGAAAAAGGGGATTTCATCTCCCTGCTGGGGTCAAGCGGCTGCGGCAAAACCACCGCGCTGCGGATGGTGGCGGGCTTTGAACGGCCGTCCGCCGGAACCATTCGCCTGGCCGGGAAGGAGATCACCAACAGCCCCCCCAACCAGCGCAACATCGGCATGGTGTTCCAATCCTACGCCCTCTTTCCCAACATGACGGTGGCCGACAACATTGGCTTTGGTCTAAAAATTCGCAAGCAGGCAGGCACAACCAGCCAAAAGCGCGTTCAGGAGCTGCTGGAACTGGTGAAATTGCCCGATAAAGGCAAAAGCTACCCCTATCAGCTTTCCGGCGGCCAGCAGCAGCGCATCGCCCTAGTGCGTGCCCTAGCGATTGAGCCACAGGTGTTGCTGCTCGATGAACCCCTTTCTGCCCTGGATGCCAAAATTCGGGTGGATTTACGCGCCGAAATTCGCCGCATCCAACAGCAGCTTAACATGACCACCATTTATGTCACCCATGATCAAGAGGAAGCGTTGTCGCTCTCTGACCGGATTGTGGTGATGAACAAGGGGGTGATTGAGCAGGTTGGCACGCCGTTTGCCATTTACAACTATCCCACCTCGGCTTTTACGGCTTCGTTTGTGGGGCAGTTGAATGTGCTGCCGGTGCAGGTGGTGGATGGAATAAACGGCCGTTGTTCCCTCCATAACCAGCCTCTCACCGTCAGCCAGCCCATCCAGGCGGCCAACCAAACCACCGTCTCCCTGGCCCTGCGCCCCGAAGAACTGCGCTTAGGCCACCAAGACGGGGAAAACAACCTGACAGGCACTGTTGAAAGTGCCGACTTCCTTGGAGCTATCGTGCGCGTGCGGCTGCAAATCAGTAACGCCAGCCTCATGGCCGATCTCTTTAACGAACGCCAGATGACCGTCCCCAAAACCGGGGAAACGATCACCGTCAGCTTCCCTTCTCACGCCTGCTGGATTTTAGAAACGAC
>JAGQGA010000634.1 GCA_020432595.1 Anaerolineales bacterium
AGCCGTGGCTGGATGAATCGCTGACGCAATATGTAACCTGGCTTTATTACCTGGATAAATATGGTGAGCAGGGAGCCGATGGGTTTTACCAATCGCTGGAGGGTCGCTGGGAGAGTGTGGGGAAAACGGCCGTTCCTATCGGCCAGCCCGTTGCTAAATTCTCCCCCATCGAATACAGCGCCATTGTCTACGGGCGCGGCCCCATCTTCCTGCGCGAACTGGCCGCCACCGTTGGCGAGGAGACGTTTGCCCGCTTCCTGCAACATTATTACCAGCAATACCGTTGGGGCATTGCCACCACCACCGATTTCCAGTCGTTGCTGGAAACCGAGTGTGCCTGTGATTTGACGGAGGCGTTTGCGGCGGTTAACGGCCGTTAGCCACCAGAACGGACAAAAATCAAAGATTCCACAGATTCGGCCGTGTTCATCTACGCCCCAAGCCCTAATTCTGGGCTTGACGGCCGTTTATTGCCGACGTACACTCCCCCAGCAACGAAGGAGCTAAAATACACCCCTTTTTGCTTACCTATTACCATCATAATTACGGAGACAATAACATGCTTGCCAGCGTAACGTCCAAGGTGGACATGGCGGCTGTACTCAAGCCAGCACTTTTTTATCTCAAACAACCAGTTCGCGTCATTCGCGCTTATGACAATGCCAACCTGCGTGCCGACATCATCGCCGGTATCACTGTTGCCGTGGTTGCTCTTCCCCAGGCCATCGCTTTCACCCTTATCGCTGACCTGCCGCCCAAGATGGGGCTGTATGCCACCATTGTGGGAGCCATCATTGGAGCCTTATGGGGGTCATCCGATCAGGGGCATACCGGGCCGGCCAACGCCATTTCGCTGTTGGTCTTGTCTGCCCTACCGGCGATGGATGTCATTGGTGAGGAGCGTTTTGTCTTAGCGGCCGGCCTGATGGCGGTCATGGCCGGTATGTTCCAGTTTTTGTTAGGGATGGCTCGCTTGGGCATCCTGGTCAATTTTGTTTCTCACTCCGTGGTGGTGGGGTTTAGCACGGGTGCCGGTATTTTGATTGCCATTAAGCAGGTTGGCCCATTGTTGGGGATTAAGTTTCCCACGGACAATATTTTGCAGGCTATTTATGGTTTTGTGACGACTGTAAGCCATACGCAGATGGAAACGGCCGTTATTGGCATCGGCGCCATCATCATCCTCATCATCAGTCGCCGCCTCAACCCACGCCTGCCCGCCGCCGTCATCAGCATGGTCGTCGCCACAGGGGCCGTCTACCTGTTTCATCTCGACCAGGCTGGGGTGGATGTCATCGGCCACTTGCCGCAAAACTTACCCCCCTTAGCCAAACTACCCATCTTTGATCTGGAGTTAATTGGCACCCTTTCTTCAGGCGCACTTGCCATCGCCATCATCGGTCTTGTGCAAACCTCAGCCATTGCTCGCTCCATGGCCACCCAAACCGGGCAGCGGCTAGACAGCAACCAGGAATTTGTCGGGCAAGGTTTAGCCAACATCATTTGCGGCTTTTTCTCTGGCTATCCCGTCGCGTCTTCCTTTACCCGTTCAGCCGTTAACCTGAAAGCGGGGGCAAAATCACCCTTTGCCGCCATTTTTTCCAGCATCTTTGTCCTCATCGCCATGTTTATTCTCGCCCCAGCCGCCGCTTTCTTGCCCACCGCAGCCCTGGCCGCCGTCCTCATCATCACCGCCTATGGCATGATTGACGTGGAGGAAATCCGCCGCATTTGGTACGGCACACCGGGCGACGGCGTGATTATGCTAGTTACACTCCTGGGCACACTATTTCTCAAAATCGAGTTTTCGGTTTTGATCGGTCTGCTTTTCTCGCTCGCCCTCTACATCATGCGTACCAGCACGCCTCGCGTCCACGCCGTTTTGCCCAACCCCGATTTTAAGCATTTTACCTACCAGCCAGACAGACAGCCGTGCCCCCAGTTAGCCATCATTGAGATTCAAGGTGATCTGTATTTTGGAGCCGTAAGCCACGTCGAAGAAACGATCCTGACATACCTGGAAGAACATCCCGAACAACGCTATTTGCTCATCCGAATGCACAATGTGAACCATTGCGACTTTAGCGGGGTGCATATGCTGGAAAACATCATCCGCGTCTGTGAGGATCGCGGTGGTGATATGTTCATGGTGCGCGTCCACTATCGTATTCTCAAAATATTTGAAGCGACCGGTTTTTATGAGCGTTTGGGGGAAGAAAAATTTTTGCCCGAAGATGAGGCGATTAGCCAATTGTTTTATCGGACGCTAGACCCGGCCGTTTGCATTTATGAATGCCCCATACGCGCCTTTAAGGAGTGCCAAAATTTGCCCAAACGCACCGTACTCAACGGCATCTCGCTACTGCACGACATGCACTCAGACGGCATTACCGATGTGACCCCACAAAAATTATGGGAGCGGCTGCATGACGGGCACGGAGAGAAGCTCCCTCTGATCATAGATGTGCGCGAACCACGTGAGTTCCACCGAGGGCATTTGCCAGAAGCCCAATTAGAGCCGTTGCCCAGCATTCTGTCCGATACGATTCATTTTTCTCAAGATCAGGAGATTATTTTTATCTGCCGCAGCGGCCGGCGCAGTCGTCGGGCGGCCTATGCGCTGAAGGAGGCGGGCATCTCAAATGTGTCCATTTTGAAGGGCGGGATGCTGGCTTGGGAAGCGGCTGGCTTGTTAGAGGCCATTGATTAAAAATAAATTAGGACTATGGTACTAGCGAGAAACGGCCGTTTGTAACTTTGTTTGTAATCGTTTCACGATATTCTATAAATGGTTTTGGAGAAGGGTGGCGTTCAAACAAAATAGCAGCAACGACGACTCATTCAAGCATATCGTAGCAACATTACAGCAAATCATAGCATACATTGCACCACAACATAACCGCATCGAAGCAAATCGCAGCCTACATGACAGCCACAACACAGCCACACTGTAGCCCATTGCAGCCTGCATCATAGCCGCATTGTCACATCATTACACTCGCATCGTCGCCACATCGCACCTGCATCACAGCCTATCATAACGCCATCCATCTTTCTTAAGATTTAGCCGCTGGAAATGATTCCAGCGGATTTTTTTCTTATCAGCCAACAACGGCCGTTTCCATGCCCACCCACAAAAGGACAGACTGCTACCGCATTGGCTCAACATCGCTCACGCTTGCAGCTCCCGAATGGTGGCAATAACGGCCGTTTCTGCCACCTCCCCCGTGGTAAACGGCTCACCCAGCCCGTGCAGCAGCACAAAGCGCACCCGTCCCCCCGCCTTTTTCTTGTCCGTTCCCATCGCCGCATAAATTGCCTCCGCATCTAGGTCAGCAGGAATGCGGGTGGGCAGGTTAACGGCCTTTAA
>JAGQGA010000635.1 GCA_020432595.1 Anaerolineales bacterium
TATCACGGCTAACAAAGATGGCTCTTGGACATTTCTTAATGAGCAAGAACATATGACCTATCTGAAAAGTGTTGAAATGCCTGCTTGTTTGGGCAAGGCAGATTTGGAATCTCAGTAAGGCTTGAATCGTTGCTTGAACGTTTCCGTAAACTAGCCCTATCCTTGTCTTATTGGCAAGACTGGCCTAAAAAGCGTCAATTTGGTGCGTGGTGCGTAGCAGACAGGCTTCTACGCACCACTTGCAGCCAGTTAGGAACGGATAATTGGCAAATGGATAAACTGTTTGAAATCAACGGGCCAGCCGGGTGGGGTGAAGTCGGGGAGAAAGCCGAGGGAAGGGGTGAAGGGGGTGATTAACGGCCGTTCTCCACTCACCACCCACTGCAACAACTCCGCCAGCACCAACTCCACCTGTTCGGCCGTAAACGAACAGTGTCCCACCGAATCGGTATAAACCTGGAACAAATTGTCGGCTGACCCTGCTGCTGCTACCTGATCACGGTAGACGGCCTCATGGTTGACCGGCACCAGCCCATCATCGCTGGTGTGGGCGGTGAAAACGGGCAGCGGCAGTTCACCGGTGAGGCTGGCGTTGGCTTCGACGTAGGCGCGGGCGGTGGGGTTGGCGGTGATGGTGGAACGGCCGTTCATCTCACCCAACAACGCCTCCGCATCCACATTCAGCGTTGCCAAATACTGCTTGTCTGCTGTACTTAGCCGGTAAATGTGGTTGCGGTTTTGCGTCGGTGCGCCGCCCGCCCGTCGCTCCAGTTCGGCGCGGGCTTCGGTGGCATAAAACATGTTGACAAACAGCCAGTTGTTGCCCGACATAAATTCTTTGTCGGTGATGCCCGTCACCAGCCGGATAAACTCAAACTTGCCCCGGTTGGCCGGGTTGAGCGTTTGGGCAAACACTGGCCCGACTACTTCCCCCTGGAACGAAATATCGTCGCGCACATCGGCCACGCTGCCCCAGCTTTGCGGCCAGCCAAAGGTCACGTCATAGGCCAGGGCAAAGACCAGCGCCCCATCCCATGACATGGGGGCACCGGCGGCTGGGGGACACAGTGCCACTACCCCATCATAGACATCGGGGTAGCGTTCGCCGCTGGCGAGGGCGATCAGGCCGCCCATGGAGCCGCCCAAGAGGATGGTTTGCTGGGCAGCCCCCACTTCCTGGTTAAAAAATTGCACCAGGGCGCGGGTATCTTCAATCCCTTCGCCTACCGCCCAGCCGTTGTCCTTGTAGGCTGAGCCAGCAATGGCGTAGCCAGCGGCCAAAAAGGCATCTTCGCCAGCGTTGCCGCCGGGGGCGGCTTCGGCGGTGTGGTCGTCGGTTTGCCCCGGCTGGTCGGCTTTGTCGCGGTAGCCGTGGGCATAAACGACCAATGTTTGTCCGTCCCAGCCGTCGGGGACGCGGATGCGGTAGTTGGCTCCGTCAATCTCGCCCTCAAGCAGCAGTTCGGCCTGGGGCGTGGCGTAGATGGGCTGGACAAGGATGAGGAGGAAAACGGCCGTTAATAGCGCCATTTTGCGGGTAATAGCTTGGTGAAACATGGGTACTCCTGGGGAAGGCAGGGGAGCAGGGGGCGCGGGAGCAGGGGAGAATTCTCCTCTGCCCCCCGCCCCCCTGCTCCCCTGCGCTTATGAAAGCTGTGCCAAATGCAGCAGCAAACTTGCTGTCGTTTTGATGCCCTGCTTAATCCGCCACACCTCCATATTTTCATTAGGGGCGTGATTCGATTCGTCGGCGTTGGCATAGGGAATAACAAAGGTGTGGAGGCCAAGCGTTTTGGTGAAGACGTAGTTGGGCAAGCTGCCGCCCATAGCGGGCATCAGCAGCGGCTCCTTGCCCTGCGCTGCCACAATCGCCTGGCGAATGGGGGCCGTGAAAGGGGAATCTATGGGCGTTTTGGACGGATCCATGCCGCCCAGCGGCACGAATTCTACTTCCGGCGCGTGGCGTTGGACGTGGGCGGCCACTTTGTCCATGATGTCGCTTACGGTTTGGTTGGCAACCAGCCGAATGTCGCACTTGGCAACTGCCTGGCAGGGCAGCACCGTCTTGGAGCCGGGGCCGCCGTACCCCCCGTGCAGGCCGTTGATGGTGAAGGTGGGCCAGATGGAGAGGCGGTCGAAAAACGGCCGTTCTGGCGGCATATCCAGCCGCGCTAAATTTAGTTCCGCCAGCACCTCGGCCACATTCACCGGCAGCTTGTCCAGTGCCTCCCGTTCCAGCGGTGACGGTGGCTCCACCTGATCATACAGCCCGTCAATCGTAATCTCGCCCCGGTTGTTTTTCATCGTTGCCAGCAGGTGGATGAGCGTCCACAGCGGATTGGGCACCACGCCTCCCCAGTTGCCCGAATGCAAATCTTGGTTGGCACCCCGTGCCCGCAGTTCAAAGGAAACGATGCCGCGCACGCCAAATTCAATGGTGGATTGACCGCTGTGGTCTACGGGACCGTCGGAAATAATGACCAAATCGGCGTTGAGTTCTTCTTTGTGGTCGGCAATAAACTGGGCGATGTGGGGGCTGCCGATCTCTTCTTCCCCTTCCAGTAGGAAGATGACGTTGCAGGGGAGTTTGCCGTGCGCCGCCAGCAGCGACTCCATGGCGAACAGGTGGGCGGTGTGCTGTCCTTTGTTGTCGCCCACGCCGCGTGCATATAAACGGCCGTTTCTGATCGTCGGCTCAAACGGCGGCGACTCCCACAGTTCCAACGGGTCGGCCGGCTGCACGTCGTAGTGGCCGTACAGCATCACCGTCGGCAAATTGGGGTCTTCAACGCGCCGCCCCAGCACCATCGGCCAGCCGGCCGTTGGCTTGAGTTCAGCCGTAAACCCCAGCTTTTGCAGCCACGCCAGCAAAATCTCGCCTACCTCGGCAATGCCCTGCCCGTGGGCGCTGATGCTGGGCTGGCGCAAATAGTCAATGAGCCGATCCAGGTATGCTTGTTCGTGTTGGTCAATGTGGTGAAAAACGGCCGTTAATGATTCATGGTTAACAGACATGTGTGATACCTATCTCGGTTGTGTTGCCAGAGGTATATTCCTCTCTTGCATCTTGCGCCATTTCACGAAGACGTGACTTTGCCTGGGGTTGAGCCAACAACGCTTCCCATTGAGCATCCCTGTCGGACTGTTCTAGTTCGGTGGGTTGCAGGCTAGATGGTGGATGCTTTGCTTGAAACTCAAGAAAGCGAGCAAATTCCACCAAATAAGGTAGTCGCTCAGAGGGAAGCCGCCGCATAATAGCAATAATGGTTTTTTCGTATTCTATCGGTTGAAGCTCAAATTTTGTCATGATAGCGAAAATTATAGCATATTGGAGTTGAATCGGATCATTTGGGGTGA
>JAGQGA010000636.1 GCA_020432595.1 Anaerolineales bacterium
GTTTGGCACTGCCGCCTCCCCATCTACCAGGTCGAAGAGTACGACCGCCTCTACCAAATCCTCACCGACCCCGCCTTTGATGCCCAACTGGAAATTCGCAGCAGCGGCACCGTCGGCTACTACACCTGGCGGCAGTTTGCTCGTTGGTCGGGGCGTTTGAGCGGTATGAACGGCCGTTCTCTCAACCTCACCACCCCATCTACCGCTGTCATCGGTAATATCAATTGGGGTAACATCGCCACCAGTGCCACAGCAGCGACCACCAGTTCTATTGCTCTCAACAGCAACCTCAGCGCAATTTTGGCAAATTTGGGGGCAATGGAAACGGCCGTTTCTCTCCCCCCAACCACCATCAACACCAGCCTCATCGCCAACCCCGCCATCCTCGACATCATCCGCAACAGCGACTACGCCATTGACTGGGGCAGCGTGCGGCGGCCAGCCTTGCCCGCTGGCATCTACACCAACCCCAACGACCCCCAGCAGCCCGCCCTCATCCGCGTCCCAGCCGAAGCCATCCAGCTTCTTGCCCCCTTCCGCTTCGACCCCACCACCCATGCCTATGTCTTCGACGCGCCGCAAAACCCTTCCCAAAACCACATCCTCCTCCCCGACGACATCTTGTTCGAGGGCGACACCATTACTTTTTACCGCGACTCCACCCTGCGCGACCAAATCTACTACGAGCCGCAGGCGTTCCAACTGGCCCGCGTGGCCGATGCCCCCTACGAACCCGACCTGATGCTCCTCTTCCAAAACGTGCTGGCCGAAGAGCAACTGCTCTACCAGGTTGAACTCACCTTCCACGTCCAGCCCCAAATTGACCAACGGCTGCTCAACATCGCCCAGGAAAAATATGGCAGCGAAGCCCGCTTCACCGCCCTCAACCCCACCAGCAGCACCCTGCTGCTCAACCTGCCGCTCGATGCCGCTAATGGCGACCCCCAACCCATCACCCAGGAGGCCGCCATCAGTTTTGACGAAGGCATCCGCCACAGCGTCACCCTCAGCGACACCGAATTTGAGCGTGTCATGCTGGGCTTCCGCAGCCCGGCCGGGCTTGGGCTGGCGGGCATGGTGCAGGCCACCCTCTTCGACGGCACCGCCGCCGACATCCCCGTTGAGCTGTCGCTAACCCAAACGCTAGGACAACTGTTTGACCGCAACTTCCTGGGGCCAGTAGACGGCCAGCCCGGCCGCTACCGCGTCCAGCTTACCAACCACATCGAAAGCCCCGTTCTCATCAGCAGCCTCTATGGGGTGCAGGTCGGCACCCGCTTCGCCTACCCGCAGCACCTCATCTTGCCTGATGGCACCACCAACAGCAGCGCCACCGTCCAGCCCGGCGAAACCGTGGTCATTGAATACCTGGTTGCCCCCAACGATGGCCCCGTTGCCGACATCACGCCACTGCTGGAAAGCACGGTGCTGGTCAACCACGCCCAGCTTTGGCCGCTGCTTATGTTTAACGAAGGGTACACCAGCCATACCTTTGACCTGTCGGTGAGCATGGATGCCGCCTTTTTCAACAGCCCGCCGCCGGACGGCATGGCTCAGTTAGCTGGGGTGCGGGTGGAGTTTGAACCGGAAACGGCCGTTATTCTCACCCCCGACCAACTCGCCACCACCGCCACCCTGCGAATGCCGCTGCTCCCCTGGCTGCTCCAGCAAGATGCACAGCAATACCGCTACCGCGTCACCAATCTGTACTTAACCACCGAAGGGGTGAAACTTGGCACGCCAACGGAATGGACAGCCCAAATGGGCAACACACCCCTCACCGTCACACCTGCCATGCCCTCCTAACGACATAAGAGCCATGTCATTCCGAACGAAGTCTTCGGAGTGAGGAATCTTTCGGCTCGCATCAGACAAGATTCCTCGGGGGACCTCGGAATGACACTGGATCGCAACCATTTCGGTTAACGAAAATGCTTCAACTACCAGCAACCCTAAACGAAAACGGCCTCACCACCTTCCACGACCATCGGGACGGCGCGATTACCTACTACCTGCCCTCCCATCTCACCGTGTCCGAAACGGCAGCCGACCCAGCGCAACCCGACTTCTTCCTCCTGCGCCACCACGCCGACTACGACACCACCAGCGGCGGCCTCCTGCGCGTAGGGCTGGAAACCGCAGCAAATGAAGAAATCACGGCCTCATCCGCGTTCGTCCCCGTTCGTCCGCATCCCATTTCCCCCCCCCTCCACACCGCCCACTTCCGCCTCCGCCTCCGCAGTTGGCTGGAAGGGGACGCAGATGAAACCAGCGACTGGCAGCCACTCGCCAGCCTGAACCCGCTGGTCGCCAGCAAACCGCTCACCCCTCACGAAAGCCAGCTTTTGCAAGCCATGCTCGAAGACGGTGCCGGCGTTGTCGAAATCGAACTCAGCCTCGGCTACCGCGCCCTCACCGAACCCCTGCCCTGGCTTGCTACCGCCCAAACCACCCCGCTGTGGGAAGCCCTCCACGCCACCCTCGGCAGCGAACCCCACCCCGTCGCCGAAGTCGTCGCCGCCTTCCTCTCCCTGCCCACTGCCGTCATCAGCTGGGAATCGCTCGCTGGCGAAGCCGCCCCATCCATAGAACTGCGCGAAACTCTCCTCACCGAACTCGCCCACCACGCCCTTGAGGACTGGTTTGAAGAAGAAGAATGGGACGCTGATTTTCCTGATACAACTGATTTACCTGATCGTATTGATACAGATGTCATTCCCGCGAACGCGGGAATCCAGTTGGGTGGCGTATGGATACCCGCTTTCGCGGGTATGACAAACCCCCAAATAAAAAATCAGGTTCATCAGTTAAATCTGCGTCCTATCTCTTCCTTCTCCCCCACCTACAGCTGGGATTTGCGCCTACCGCGCCTGACGACCGTAACGCACACTCTCACCTGGTCTGCCAGCGAGCTATACCAATCGCTCACCGACCCGGCGCAGCGGCAAAAGCTGTTTCCCGTGGTGGGCGCACTCAGCCCGTTTGCCCCGGCCGCCGTCCACCTCGTCAACAGCCTCCCCTTCGACCCCGCCTTTTTGCGCCAGGTGCAGGTGGACGTGCGCTACCCCGGTCTGACGGGCGTGCCGCAGTACCGCAGCTTCACCTTTGACGGCAGGCAATCCGTCCAATCATTCACCTTCACCTATCCCGCCCTGACCACCCCGCTGGAACTGGCGGCACGGCTGACGGCGACGCTGGCACCCAAGGGCGGCGTGGGTTGGTCGGCCGTTTGGCGACGCGATTTTGTTCCTGTAACAGGATTGGTGGTGGCAATTGACCGAGAACTGGCGGGGATGGAATTTGTGCAGGTGGCGGCCGAGGGCATGATTTTCGCCCACACCCCCCAACTCAAC
>JAGQGA010000637.1 GCA_020432595.1 Anaerolineales bacterium
TCGCTTTCGTGGTTAAAGCCAATCAGCAAAAATGAACTAATGGAGGTTAGCTCCCAAAAAACAAACAACAGCAGCAGGCTGTCGGCCAACACCACCCCCAACATGGCGGCCATAAAGATGAGAATAATGACATAAAAACGGCCGATGCGCGGGTCTCCCTGCAAATAACCCCCAGCATAGATAAAAATGAGCGTCCCAATGCCGCTAATGATCAGCACCATGAGCAGCGACAAACCGTCAAGATAGAAACCGAGGTTAATCCCTAATTGGGGTACCCAACTAATGGCGGTAACAACAGGTTGCCCGCCAGCCACAAGGGGCAAGAAACGGGCTGTATAGACAGCTAGAAAAAGGGGTATGAGTGCGGCCACCCACCCAATCTGTTTTCTTAATAATCGGCTTGCCCAGGGCATGACAATTGCCAAAACAAAGCCGGAAAGAACAACGGCCGTTAAGCCGAAAGTAACATCCATCGTACCTTCTCTTCTTCATTCATTACTTAAAATGCAGCCTCCCCACATGAGCCAGTTTATTATGCCCCAACTCTCTCCCAGGCACAAAAACCAACCCTGTTTTTCCTGTTTACAGGCAAACACAGGCGGGTTAGAATCAGGAAAAAGATGACAACTGACATAGGATGCAAATTTACCTAAACAACCTGCTCTCTCGTTCTTTATCAGGAAACTCAGGCAAATCAGCGTCCCATTTTACAAGGGAGAAAACGTGTGAAGATTGCAATTTTAGGTGGAACAGGAAATGAAGGGTTTGGCCTCGGCTTTCGCTGGGCAGCGGCTGGGCATGAGATCATCATCGGCTCGCGCAGTGCCGACAAAGGGGCGGCGGCAGCCGAAGACATGCTGGGTCGCTTGCCCAACGCCAACATTAGCGGCACTGATAACCCTACCGCTGCTCAAGCAGCCGATGTGGTTGTGCTTTCTGTTCCCTACAGCGCCCAGCACGGCACGCTGGCAAGCGTGAAAGAGGTGATGGATGGTAAACTGCTGATTACCGTTGTTGCCCCCACCGGGGAAAAGAAAAACCGCGTCTCCCTGCTGCCCAGCGGCAAAGCCGCTGCTGAGGAAGCGCAAGAACAGCTTGGCGATACCGCCCGCGTGGTCGCAGCCTTCCAAAACATCGGTGCCCACCACTTGCTTGACCTGAATCACCAGATGGATTGCGATGTGCTGGTGTGCGGCGAAAAGGGAGACGACAAAAAGGTGGCGATGGAGCTGGTTGAAGCGGCCGGAATGCGTGGGGTAAATGCTGGTGCCTTAGCCAACGCCGTTGTTGTTGAAGGGATGACTTCGGTGCTGATTGCCATCAACATCTTGAGCAAATCGAAAAGCGCGGGGATTCGTATTACGGGTATTTAAGGGAGATTGGAGATTGGGTGAATCTCCAATCTCCAGTCTCCAATCTCTTTATATGACTCAACAGCTAACATTAACGGCCGTTTCCCACATCCCCCACATCCAGCCCGGCGACCCCCTTGCCACCCTCATCATTGACGCTTTGCTGCGGCAAGAACTTATTTTGCAAGACGGCGACGTGCTAGTTATTGCCCAAAAGATCGTCTCCAAAGCCGAAGGGCGGCTTTTTGACCTGGCCGAGGTTGTGGTCAGCCAGCGTGCCCAGCAACTGGCCGAGCAAGTGGGCAAAGACCCACGCATTGTGGAGCTGATTTTACAGGAAAGCGACGAAGTTTCCCGCGCCCGCCCCGGTCTGCTCATCGTGCGCCACCGGCTCGGTTTCACCAGCGCCAACGCCGGTATTGACCGCTCCAACGTGGCGCAAACGGCCGGGAAAGAGTACGTTTTGCTGCTGCCCATTGACCCCGATAAATCGGCCACCCAACTACGCCAAGCCATTGCCGCCCGCCTCGGCGTAAACGTGGGCATCATTATCAGTGACAGCCACGGCCGGCCGTTTCGTCTGGGCACCGTAGGCGTGGCAATCGGCGTAGCCGGGGTGCCCGCCCTATGGGACAGGCGGGGCGAGGCCGACCTCTACGGCTACATTCTGGAACACACCGACGTCGGCGTGGCCGATGAAATTGCCGCTGCCGCCGGGCTACTCATGGGCCAAGCCGCCGAAGCCACCCCCGTCATCCTCGTGCGCGGCCTTCAATTTCACGCTCCGGCCGGCCAGGCCACCGACCTCGTGCGCCCCAAAGAAAAGGATTTGTATCGGTAAATAATTCATAAGGAATGGTGACAAGGCCCTCTTAATCAGTACAATGTAAACAATAACAAATAGCTTACTGGTCAGGGAAATCGTATGAACCTCAATGAACTGGTTATTGAAATGAAAATGATAGAGCGCCGTCTAACGCTCTATGAAGAAAAATATGGCATTCTAAGCCAGGATTTCTACCACGCACTGATGAGTGGGGAATTAGAGCAATATGATGAATTTGATGAAACACGCTCTGATTTTAGTCGCTGGAAAGGGATTTATGAGACTTGGCAACGGCGAAAGCAAAAATATGATATTCAGCTTGCCAAACAACAGGTTTCCGACTGGCTACGGTACCAACCTGCTTATTAAAGCGTGAAAGATACCTCTTTAAGCTCTCTCTCTGACTATAGTCGTTTGGTAGCACACCTGCTTAACCGACCAGGGGTTATTCGATCTACGGTTACTGTCTGGTCAGTCAGTCCTTACACCGGCGTTGCGGAAGGCGAAGCATTTTTTGCAAATGGACTCAAGCTGCGAATGCGTGAGGAGCTTGATTTTGATGAACACCTCATCGCATCTTATGGATACGAGGTGTACCAGGGCAACGAAAAATTGTATTGGTATGACGATTTTCCACATCCAAATGATCCGACACTTGCCTCAACGCACCCTCATCACAAACATGTCCCGCCAAATATTAAGCGAAATCGAATTCCTGCGCCGGGGTTAAGTTTCCAAAAACCAAATTTGCCGTTCATACTTGAGGAAGTCGAGACGTTTGAAATTAAATAAATGAGACGATGCTGCCTAGCGCAGAGGCGCTTTCTTGTACTGGTTGTTTTACTTTTTACTGGTTGCCAACCGCAAACGATGGCCGTCATTCCCACCGTCGCCCCGGTAGCTGGTGCGGCACAAACGGCCGTTTTTTCCTCCCTTCCCCCCACCTTCACCCCCTCTGCCGCCACCGCCCTGCCCACGCTGGATGCCGGGCTGGTGAACGCCACGCCCACAGGCAAAGCCAAATCGGGAGAGATACCCACACAAACGGCCGTTCCCCCCACCGCCACACCCCTTCCCACCGTCACCAACACCCCACCCCCCACCATCGGCCCTAACTACGTCATCAAACCCTTTGACCGCTACCGCCCCAGCGAAATCATGC
>JAGQGA010000638.1 GCA_020432595.1 Anaerolineales bacterium
CCACGATCTCCTATTCTTCCTCTTCCACCTTATCCCGCGCCTGCAACCGC
The DNA here is from genome assembly GCA_020432595.1 of Anaerolineales bacterium. The sequence continues at coordinate 51 of JAGQGA010000638.1, forward strand.
GCCGCCTGACTGGCCGTGCCAATATGCAGCGTATCATACGCCTGCTGCGAACTTTTAAACGCACCCACACCCTCATAGCCGTGCCAATCCCCTTGATGGTGCATCGGGTTTGGCTTGCCTGTTTCTGCCTCTCGCTTGGCGATCCAGGCTTCCATACGGCCGCGTAACAAGGCCACCATCTCTGGCTCACTTTCAGCCACATTGTTGTTTTCCTCAGGATCGTCAACGAGGTTATACAGTTCTATCTCTGGCTTGAAGTGGAAATCGGGTTCCAACGCAACGATCAATTTCCAATGGGGTGTGCGCCAGCCATGCTTACGCATCCAGGTGCATTCGGTAATATAAAATTCGCTGTCGTAGGAGGCCACTTCACCATTGATGAGGGGTAGGAGGGAACGGCCGTTATACGCAATCCCCGTCTCAATCCCCGCCAACTCCATCAACGTCGGCAGCAAATCCTTATGCTGATTAAACCCCTTCACCCGCTTCCCCGCCGGAATCTTGCCTGGATAACGAATAATCAACGGCACATACAGCACCGTATCATAAATCCCATGATGATCAAAATAACATTCATGATCATACAGCGTCTCCCCATGATCCCCATTCACCACAATAATCGTCTCATCCATAATGCCGTGCGCCTCCAAAGCCGTAAAAACAGTCTGGATACAGGCATCCATATAAGCAATCGCCCCATCATACTGAGCAATCACATAATCCTTATCACTAATTGCTGGCGGCATCCAACTGGCTAAAAAGTCACGGAACGGCTTGAAAGCTAACACGGGTTCCATAGATTTATTGCTGGGGTCACATTCATCGCCATGATAAAAGATGCGCTCAAACGGCGTTGGCGGCAGATAAGGCGCGTGCGGATCCATGTGGCGCAAGAATAAAAAGAAGGGTTTATCATCCGCCACCAGCCGATCCAATTCCGGCAGTGCCACATCATTCAGTAATTGCGCCTTCTCACAACGCCCCTCATCCCAGCTACCCCACTGTGCGTAATCAAGATAGGTATCAAATCCCCGTGAGGCTGGATTGCCCGTAAAACCCACGCAGGTAGTGTTATACCCTTCATCCCGCATAATCTCGGCCATCGTTTTTACATCTGGCCGCAACCCGCCCTTGTGCCGCAGGGCCACCACCTGCGTGCCAAAGCAGTCCAGCCCTGTGAACATGGAAGTGTAGGCACTGGTGGTGGGAATATGGGCGCTGTAGGTCTGTTCAAACAGCGTGCCACCTTCAGCAAAACGGTCAATAAAAGGGGTCGTTTGGCGATGGTAGCCATAACAACTCATATGATCGGCGCGTAGGGAATCAATACCGATGAGAACAATATTGGGTTTGGATTTAGACATAGACTTCTCCTGAGTTGGGAGATTAGATATTGGAGATTGGAGATTGCGATCAATCTCCAATCTCCTAATCTCCAATCTCCGCTTTAGCAAATTTCATACAATGCAATCTTGACACTTTCCGCCTGCCGGCTGCCAGAGCCAATAAACAGCCGATTATTCACCCAAGCATAACGGGGGTCGCCTGTTTCCAGCCGCGCCTGGGTACGCATGTAGTAACTTGATGGCTCAACCTCTTCACCCCGCGCCAGTGCCGCAATCACTTCGGGCGGGCCATGACGAAAACCGGAATTGTTGATCTCAATGACCGCGCCATCATCTGTGCGGAAGGCATAACGGGCAACTAATTCGGCCGTGCCATCGGGCAAAATTGTCTGAAAATCAGCCCCGATATTCAAGATGGTTCCATTGACGCGCTCACCCCGTACCTCGCCACCGATAATGGGGAATATGCGCCGCTGCCCAGAACGGCCGTTACCCAACTCCACAATCGGACTCAGCTTCACATACAAATCACAAAAATGCTTCAGCGTAATAGCCTCGCTCATCGGTTCACCTGCTTGAGATCAAAACCGGCTGTTTGCTTATAACGTGAGGAAATAGCTTCCAACTCCTCAGCCGAAATCACATCCTCCACCCGCTCAAAGCCACTCGGAGCGCGATCTTCCACAATTTGCAAAATAATGTCCGGCCCCTCACGCCGATTCGCCTGAACAATCTTGGCTGTGGCTGGCCGCCGCACCGCCTCATACGCCTCCAGAGCCTCCGAGATGGGTTTGCCAGAAGCCAACTCATCGGCCAAACATTCCGCGTCCAATATCGCTTGCGAAGCCCCATTGGAGCCGATGGGATACATGGGGTGAGCGGCATCGCCGAGGAGCGTCATATTGCCATGCGTCCAGCGTGGCAAGGGGTCACGGTCAGTCATGGGGTATTGGTAAAAGGTGGTCGGCGAATCAATCACCTTCGCCACATTCAGCCAACCCCAATCGCCCCACTCTCTAAATAGCGCGTCAAACACCTCTTTGCTGACAACCTTTGTCCAATCTTGGTCAAGCTGCTTCCAATCGGGCACTTTCATTTCGGCAATCCAGTTCATCAGACAACGGCCGTTTTCATCAGGTTTCGTAATGGGATAGCACACCCACTTTTGGTCATAATGCCCCGCCATCACCATCGTCGCCCCATCGAAATAAGGCACATCCACCGTCGTAAACCGCCACAGCAAATTGCCACTGTAGAGTGGCTCACCCTCGTCAGGATAAAGAATAGACCGAGCCGTTGACTTAATCCCATCGGCGGCAATTAAACAGCAGCCCATCACCGTCACCGCCTCACCGCGCCGCGTCCGCAGCGTTACCTCAATGCCATCGGCCGTATCACGCCACGATTCCAGCGCATGACCCGTCACAATCGTATCCCTCCCCATGCGTTCCACAACCTCATCAAACAGCAACATTTGGAACGTGCCGCGATGAATCGAAACCTGCGGATAGCGATAACCCGCCCGCATCCCACGTGGCTCTGACTTAATTTTCTGTCCGAATTTATTGCAAAAATGCAGCGTACTGGTCTCCACACCATTGGCAACCAGCTTCTCTTGCAGCCCCAAATTGTGAAAAACACGCACCGAGTGGGGCAGCACATTGATGCCCACACCCAATGGCTTTAGCTCCGGCACGGCCTCAAAGACGCGCACGGGAATGTTGCGCTGATGCAACAGCAAAGCCAATGTCAGGCCACCAGGACCACCGCCAGCAATGATGACTGGGTTTTGTGAATTCATGTAGTCTCCTATTCGTCCGTTAAGCCTGGGTGGCCGCGCCAAGCCCCTTAATCATATCGGCCGCTTTTTCGGCAATCATAATGACGGGCGCATTGGTGTTGCCAGAGACAACGCTGGGCAT
>JAGQGA010000639.1 GCA_020432595.1 Anaerolineales bacterium
TGCCGGGGATGGGGGTTAACGGCCGTTTAACCTTCATGCAAGCCTTCTTCACCGCCACCTCCGCCCTCACCGTCACCGGTCTCTCCACCATTGCCGCTGGGCGCGATCTGACACTGGCGGGGCAAATTGTCCTGCTGCTGCTCATCCAGTTTGGCGGCGTCGGCTACATGTTCGCCGCCGCTGCCGCCCTCCGCATCATCCGCCGCCGCGTCTCCCTCATGGATCGCCTCGCCCTCTCCAGCTCTCTTGGCCTCGACACCCCCGAAGCGATTCTGAAAGTTCTGAAGCGGTCGCTCATCGGCATTTTGGTCATTGAGGGCAGCGGTGCCTTTTTGCTCTTTTGGAAATGGTGGCTCAGCGGCACAGTTGATCTCGACCACGTTTTTTTCTACGCTATCTTTCACGCCGTTTCCGCCTTTTGCAACGCCGGGTTTGACCTCTTCAACGGCCTGCCCCAATATCCCGATGGTGTTCCCAGCGACAACTTTACCCTCATTGTCCTCGGCCTGTTGATTGGCCTAGGCGCGTTGGGCATTCCCGTACTGTCCGAACTGTTTACCTGGCGTTGGCGTCGCCGCTTTTCCCTCCACACCCGGCTCACGCTGGCTGTGGTTGCTTTTTTGATTGTGTTCGGCTGGGTGGGGCTGTGGCTGCCCGAAGCCACGCATGGGGTTTTGGTAGATGTGCCGCTGGGCAGCCAACTGGTACGAACCTGGTTTCAGTCGGTGTCGGCGCGAACGGCCGGTTTTGCCGGACTCCCCCACTTCGACCAACTCCAACCCGAAAGCCGCCTCATGCTCATCATCCTCATGTTCATCGGCTCCGCCCCCGCTTCAATGGGGGGTGGGTTAACCACCGGCACCTTTGCCGTGTTGCTGCTGGCATTGTGGGGGTATGCTCGCGGCACTGATCATACGGAAATTGGCGGGCGGCGCATTGCCGTTGGCACGGTGCGCCGCGCCGGAGCTGTGCTAACGGTAGGGCTGTTTGTGGTGCTAACCGCCACCTGGCTCATCCTGCTGGTGCAAGATTTCACCCTCGACCAAGTTTTGTTTGAAGTGGTATCTGGTTTTGCCACCTGTGGTCTCTCGTTAGGTATTACCGGACAGCTTAATGTCTTTAGCCAGTTTATCATCGCCTTTGTCATGTTTTGGGGGCGGCTGGGAGCGCTGACCATCGTCTCTGCCATCGGCCAGCAAAACAAGCGGACGCAGTTGGTGCAATACCCGGAAGAGAGTGTGCTGATTGGTTAATGGGGATTGGCGATTAGAGATTGGAGATTACTCAATCTCTAATCTCTAATCGCCATTTATTCTTGCCTAAAACCAATGACCTCCGCCAACAGGCGGTCAATTTCGGGGATAAGCTGCTGGTCATGGTTGGAAAAGGGGAAACGGGGGGCTTGGCGATCATTGAGCCAGGAGCCTTGCCAGCCGCTGGTGGTTTGCACAACCTCGCGGGCAAATGGCTCGCCGTGTTCCCGCAGGCAGCCGGTTAAAATGGCATCTACTTCGGACTGGACAATGGGGTTGGTAGTGCTGGGGGCGTTTTCTGTTTCGGCGATGTAGGTGAAAATACGGCCGTTTATTCCCCCAAATAGCGGTGCTAACGGATTAATGTCCTGCGCTGCCACCATGACCCGCTCATACCCTTCCTCCCGCACGTCCAGCAAGGCCAACTGTGGCGCGGTGATGGGAAAAAGAACCCCAGCGCACTTTTTGTCCTGGTTTATTCGTAGCGACAGACTGGTTAACCCATAAGCTGGCGCGGCAAACCCCCAAAACCGCTCAAACCCGTTGAGAATAACGGCCGTTGCTTCACTGGCCGCACCCAATGTCATGGCTCGGCTCTCTGCCAAAATGAGGCCGCCGTAAGCAAAGATGTAGCTGTTCATACCTGAAAAACCTTATTCCTCATCTAAACTATAATCAATCATTGCTATCCTGCTATACTTACGTCCCATGAACAGCAACGGCCGTTATTCCGGCACCGCCCGCTACCTTTCCGCCCACTGGCCCACCTACGCCCTGGCCTATGGCACCGCCATCGCCGCCCTGCTGCTCATGGCTTTGGGGATTGAAACGCGGTGGCTCAGTCTGCTGCCGCTAGGACTACTACTCTTTTTGCTACCGCTGGTTTTCATTTTTACGTCGCTCCGTGCCGCCCACCGGCTTTATGACCCCGGCGGCGTTTTGCCCCACCAACTGCTGTTTGAGATGGGGCAGCTAAACGGCCGTTCTCACTTTGGCCTCATAGACATTGGGCTGCGCCATCAGGCGGTAGACCTGGCCGACCTGCTCACCAGCGGCCACATCAGCGTCATGGACATCTACAACCCGCAGTTAATCAGCAGCGGCAGCGTGGCGCGGAGCCAGCGGCAGCACCCGCCCCACGACCCTCGCCTCACCTGGTTAGAAAGCAGTTTATCACTGCTGCCGCTGCCCAACAGCAGCGTGCCGGTCGTCATCGCCTGCGAAATCTTATCTCACCTTGACCAGGAAGGGGATCGGCTGGTTTTGCTGCGGGAAATCAATCGGGTGCTGACACCAAACGGCCGTTTGCTCATGGCCGAACGCAGCCGCACCCAGACCAACTGGCTGGCACTGGGCACCGCCGCCGCCAACCTCCACCCTGCCAGCTATTGGCGGCATCTGCTCACCAACGCCGGTTTCCACATTCGCCGCGAACAGGAGCCGGACGGCCTTATTCTTTGCCTGCGTGCCGACAAACCCCCGGCCACAACTGGGCAACAACTGCGGCTTAACCTACAATTAGACGATGCGAAAGGGAAAGAAGCTGAAGGGAACCGAGGGCGAGGAGGTTTCTTTTCCGCATGATTACACGAATTCAATCATTTTACCGTCGCCAGCACCGCCAAACCCTGTCTGTGCCCGGTGGAGCCGCCCGCTATGGGCTGTTTTTGCTGGCCTTTCTCACCATGCTCACCATCGTTTGGCTTTTCTACCGCACCTTTGCCGACCCCATCTGGCTGGCCTATTTGCCCATCATCGCCCGCGAATTTCTTGACCTGCTGCAAGGGGCCAGCGTGGCGACGTTGGTTTTTATCTGGCTCATTTTGCTGTGGCGATCATACCGCAGACAGCCACAAACGGCCGTTCCCATTCTCACCGTCGCCGAACTGTACGCCCTCAGCCCCGGCGACTTTGAAGTCTACGTGGGGCAACTTTTTCGGCAAAAAGGGTACCGCGTCAAGCTGCGTGGTGGCAGCGGCGATTTGGGCGTGGATGTGGAGCTGCGCAAGCGAGACGGCAAAAAAGCGGTAGTGCAGTGCAAGCGATACCGCA
>JAGQGA010000063.1 GCA_020432595.1 Anaerolineales bacterium
TCACCCGCGCACCCAGGCGCTGGTGCAGCAGCAGCTTGGGCTGCTGGCGCAGGCGCAGGGCGATTTGCCGCTGGCGGCCGGCTATTTGGCGCAAAGTATTGCGATTTCGCAACCGTCGGGGTTTGACAGCGACACCGCCCGTTCGCTGTGTTATCAGGCACTTATTTGCTGCCAGCTTGGGCAACCAGAGCTGGCTCGCGCCAGCTTGCAGCAAGTCGTCCCCCTGCTGCAGCCCGCTCCGGCACTGCTGCTGATGGCATTGTTTGCGGCGGCGGTGCTGGTGGAAACCACGGAGGCGGGGCGGGAGGAAGAGGTTATTGGGTGGAAAACGGCCGTTTTCCACCACCCCGCCACCCCCCACGACATCCGCCAACAAATCCCTCCCACCCCTGCCCCAGCCACCCTCCCCTCAGTCAGCCAACTCCTACAGATGATTTTGGCAGCGTTAGAAATGTAGGGGCGGGATGACCGGGGCTAACGCTGGCAACGCCGCGTAACCTCATCTCCCGGTCGTCTCGCCCTTGTCTTACCCCAAAACGGCGTGGTCGGGTGACACATGGGCGAGACGGCGCGGGGAAAACGCCGTCTGTTCACCCCGCGCCAATCCGCGCCATCCCGCCCCTACGGGTGGCGGGTCATTTTTGCCAATAATTTGTCCAAATTGTCGCGGTCTTCGACCCAGCGAACGGGGTTGTCATCAATATATTGACGGGTGGCGTGTAATTCCCGGTCATTGCGGATGATGCGTTCGTAATAGCCGCGCTGCCAAACGGCCGTTTCTTTCGTCCCACGCAATTGGTTAATGGGGGTGGAAACGGCCGTTTTGTATCGCCCCACCACCACACCCAACGACCCAGCCGGAGCGTTTTGCCATTGGGCAGGCCGCACAGGGGTTTCCTCTGACGAATCCCCGATCAGCACAAAAATAGCGTGGACATGATTGGGCATGACCACCCAGGCATCCAATTGTACGTGCCGGGCATGGGGTTGCTGCGGCACCCGCTGTAAAGCATGAACGGCAATGTCGTAAAAAGCCGGGTTGGCAAACAGGGTTTCCCGCCGATAGGTGCAAATGGTCACAAAATAAGCCCCCGGCGTACGATAATCCCATTCCGGCAGGCGAATGGAACGGCGGCGGTGTTTGCGTGGATCATACATATCGCATCATACCAAATCGTTTTCCATAACCAACGCACCGTAGGGGCGGGATGACCGGGGTTTACGCTGGCAACGCCACATACCTTGTCTCCCAGTCGTCTCGCCCTTGTCTTACCCTAAAACGGCGTGGCGGGTGACACATGGGCGAGACGGCGCGGCGACAACGCCATCTGTTCACCCCGCGCCAATCCGCGACATCCCGCCCCTACATCACACATGATATGTGGTAGGGGCGGGATGACCGGGGCTAACGCTGGCAACGCCACATGTCTTGTCTCCCGGTCGTCTCGCCCTTGTGTTACCCCAAAACGGCGTGGGTGGGTGACACATGGGCGAGACAGCGCGGCGACAACGTCGTCTGTTCACCCCGCGCCAATCCGCGCCATCCCGCCCCTACGGGGTGGGGTTGGGGGGCAGGAGCATTTGGGCTTCAATGGCGGCACGGTCACGGACGGTGGCTAGATCGAGGCAATCTAGCAGCAGCTTGTTGCCTCGCAGGTAAGTAACGACAATTTGCCATTGTTCTTCCGTCAGTTCCCGCTTTGGGTCAAAGCCTCGTTCACGCAGTGCAGTGGCTAGCATCTTAACAAATGCTTGCCAACTGGCATCGGGGGCATCGGCCCCTGGCCACGGTTCTTGTTGGAGCAAAGCTGTTAACCAGGTTAAACCCAGCTTGTCAGCTGCAACCGCCGCTTTGTCCATTCCTTGGTGCAAAACAGGTAGTATCCGGCTGATTTGCTGCCGTTTACTAATCCCATAGCGAGCCACAATGCGTGCACCATTGTAAAAACTGACCAAGACAATATCTATGATCAAATCCAAATCGCCGCCTCGTTCAACGGCGAGATCGAGGGTGAGAGCACGGGCAAGAGCGCGAGCAAGATCAAAGTCGAGGGCAAAGACGGTGTCCAGCTTGAGGTCAAGGCCGAGAGCGCGGACAGGATCAAGGTTGAAAGCAAGGTTATGGACACGGTCGAGGTCGCGGTCAAGGTCACGGACGACGGTGAGGGCGTAGTCGCGCTCAAGGTCGGGATCGAGGTTTAGGGCACGCTCGCGGATACGGTCAAGGTTGAGAGCAAAGTCGCGGATACGGTTAAGGGCACGGTCACGCTCGATGGCAACGTCAAGGATGAGGTCGATGTCGAGGACAAGGACGGGGTCGGGGGCGAGGGCGAGGGCGCGAGCAAGAACGCAGGCGAGGTCAAGATGAAGGTCGCGGTCAAGGTCGGGGGCGAGGTCAAGGTCGAGATACAAATACCAGCTACGAATCGCGGCGGGCTTACGACTCTCCAGCGATTTGTAGTTAGTGGCTCGATTAACTTTATTGAGTAAGTTAACTAGAGTCTCATCGGCTGCTATCGGTCGCGCCAATGCTTCTAAAAACAAGCTAAAAAACAACTCTGCATTGGGCAGCATACTGACAACCAGTAAAAAGACATCTTGCCATCGGTCTTTGTCAGAATAGCTTACCAACTCTGCCAGCACTCCCTGGTTAACGTTGTCCACAAGATACTTGGCAGCAAAATATTCCTGAAAGGTCAGGTGCGAAAATGAGAAGGTTGCATAAGCCCGCTCTACAAACACCCCATGCTGGGCGATGATTGCTTTCAGCAATTTCTTCCCATCCATATCAATCCGCGCTGGCAACCCCGGCACTCCCTCCAAATAATCCAGCAGCAGCTTAATTAACCTGTCTTGGGCAATAAAATATTCCCCTTGCCGAAATGTCTCATAGGCCACCCAAGCCAACAATTCTTCTCGACGGCCGGGTGACAACTGCCCATAAATCGTTTCCCCCCGTTCGATGCCTCGCTGGTCATCCCAGGTAGACAACAAATAGTCAAACGCCTGTTGATACACGTCAGCTCGCCGTTGGGAAAATTTGCCCTCCTTACGATAGGCTAAACAAAGCAGCGTCAATAGGAGAGGCGTTTTAGTCAGGTCGGTAATTCCCTTTTGCTCTGTCTGTTTTAGCTCCCGCAGCATCTCCTTGCCCGTTTCTGGTGCTTCCGCCGCAAACCAGTTGGTCACAAACGTCTCTATCTGCGCTAGTGTAAAATCAGCCACCTCCACATAAACAAAGCCACGAAACTGATGGTCAGTGGCATCAATACGGCAGGTAACGATAAACTGGCTACGGTGAAAACGACGGGCAAATGCTTCTATCATTTGCTGCATCCGGCCTCGATCGCCGTCGCTACGGCTGGTCTCGTCCAGCCCATCCAACAAAACTAACACCTGCCCTTCGCGCAGCAGCCGCTCCATCCAGTCACGGCATTCCGCCTCGCAGCCAATCTCCACTTCTTGCACTAGATAATCCAGCAGTTCCATTCCTGAATCCGCCAACGCCTTGACGGAGATAAAAACCGGCAGCGGCGGTAGCCCCGCTTCTCCCTGCGCCGCCTGCAGCACCAAATGACGCATTAAAGTAGATTTCCCTGCTCCCGGCTTCCCCATAATAAACAGCCGCCGTTCCTGCTGCGCTACCGCCAGCCCACCCCGACGCTCTCCCTCCTCTTGGCTTTCTCGCCACTGCAAAAACTGCTCTTGCAATGCGTCCAGTGTATACTGCTCACTAAACACCTCTCGATCCCGCAGCCAAACATCGGTGTAAATGCTGCTCAACGGCACTGGCCGACTCATCCCCAAAATTTGTATCTGATCATGCTCCTGCCGCACCCATTCCTGATATTTTGCCAGCAGCCTGGCTTCACCGTCAGGCGTAGCCGCCGGGTAGGCTTCACGATATTGGCGCAAAAGCTCGGCAAGCTGCGGGGCAGCCCCGCGAAAGGCATCCCGCGAAGCCAGGGCAATCAAGGCCGGAATCTGGCCTTGCTGGTGCGCCACCTGCAGCAGCGAATCCCAGGCACTGGCCGCCGCGCCATCAAAATTGATGCGGGCTACGGGCAGGCCGAGGTCATACGCCAGCAATTTGGCAGAATCCTTGTTGGAATCGAGATTGGTGAATAAATCACGCAAACGGGCAAGCACAGTCATGGTGGTTTGAAACAGTGCGGGCTGGGCAAACCTGCGCCCAGCCACGCGCATGGTTGGTTGGCTGCGCCTATTGTAGCGGGTTGGCAGGGGATGGGGCAAACGGCCGTTTTCTTCCCAACCGCACTGTAGGGGCGGGATGACCGGGGTTAACGCTGGCAACGCCATATGCCTTGTCTCCCGGTCGTCTCGCCCTTGTGTTACCCCCAAATGGCGTGGGCGGGTAAGGCATGGGCGAGACGGCGCGGAGGCATCGCCATCTGTTCATCCTGCCAACCCGCGCCATCCCGCCCCTACGGTTTTCATTGCAGAGAATTGCTGTTGTTCACCCCACACCTATCCACGCCGCCCTATCCCTACGGGAAACGATTCCATTTGAGCGAAAGGATGACAGCAACGGCCGTTAATAGCCCCCCCAACGCCACAAAAATAAAGCTAATCTCCGTGCGCTCCTTTTGCAGCACAATTTGTGTTGGCAGTTCCTTAAACACCTCAAAAAGCTGCTCCGCGCTTTCGGCGCGGTAATATTCACCCCCCGTCATCTCCGCCACCCCTTGCAGCGTCGGCTCGTCCAGCACCAAAAAGCGGCGCGGGGCACCACCCCCGCCAAAACCGCCACCAAAGCCCCCGCCAAAGCGACCAAAACCGCCGCCAAAATCGTTAAAAATATCGCCGCCAAGCTGCTCGCGGGTACAGGTCATTTCCGTGGGGTTGGTGGTGCCAAAGCCAATCGTGTAGACCCGCACCCCTCGGTCGGCCGCCTGCTGCGCCGCGTCCAGCGGGTGCGGCCCCCGGCTGTTGGCCCCGTCGGTCAGCAGCACGATGATGTCGGGCTGGTAGAGAACAGTTTCGGGTGGCAAAACGGCCGTTTCATCCCCACCCAGCCGCAAATTCACCCCGCTCGGTGCCACCGCCTCATTGACCTCGGCAATGGCATCAATCGCCTTCAGCGTGGCGCTGCCAATCGCCGTCCCCAGCGACGTGGTGAAGTTCTGCACCGCCTCGATGAGCAGTTCCTTGTCGTTGGTTGGTGGCACCACCAGTTCGGCAAAGCCGGCAAAGGCCACCAGCCCCATGCGCGTCCCCTCGGCCTCGTTGTCAATAAACGACAGGATGGCCTCCTGCGCCACTGTCAGCCGGTTGGGAGCTACGTCGGTGGCACACATGCTGCGGGAAACATCAAGGGCGAGGATGATGGTGGTGCGGCTGAGGGGGACTTCAATTTCGGCAACGGGGCGAGAAACGGCCGTTATGACCCCCATCAGCCCCAGCAAAAACAGGGCAAACGGCAAATGCTGCCGCCACCGCGCCCGCTTCGGCATCGCCTCACGGATCAGCGATAGGCTGGAAAAGCGCACGGCAAATTTGCGCCGCCGCCGCAACATCCACACATAGACCCCAATCAACAGCGGCACCAGCAGCCACAACAGCAAAACCCACGGCCAAAGCACGCTCATAACAATTACTACCCTACGGAATTCGCCCAAACCAAACCAACATCAGCACCCCGCCCAGCAAAAAGAAAAGCAGCCCCACGGCCGCCAGCAGCGCCGTCACTTCCATCTTTTCCCCGGCCACCGTCAGCTGTAAATCTACGTTTTGGTAAATATCGGCCAGGGTTTCGGCATCGGTGGCGTGGTAATAACGGCCGTTTGTCACACTAGCAATCTCCTCCAGCAGCGGCTCGTTCAACTGCGTCACCACGCTAAACCCGTCAATCTCCAGCACCGACCCCTCCGCCGTGCCAATGCCAATCGGGTAAATCCGCACCCCGGCATTGGCCGCCACCTGCGCCACCGCCAGTGGGTCGGGGGCTTCGCTGTTTTCCCCATCGGTCAGCAGCAAAATCACCGCCGATGAGTAATCGGGCAACTCAAATGTCCCTGTTCCCTCCGCCAGTGCCGCCTCATCAATTGCCAATGGCTTTCCGGCGATGGCGCTCAAGGCGGTAAAAATCCCTTGCCCCAGCGAGGTGCCGCCCGCTGGTGATAGGCGGTCAACGGTTGCCACCACGTCTTCGGCCACATTCGTCGGCGGCTGCACCACCAACCCGCCGTTGCTAAAGGCAACCACGCCAAGCTGGATAGTGCTGGGCTGGTTTTCGGCAAAGGCACGAACGGCCGTTTTTGCCGCATCCAACCGCGTCGGCTGCAAATCATCGGCCAACATGCTGCTGGACACGTCAAACGCCAAAATGACCGTCCCTTCCACGCGGGGCAGCGACACCGGCATCTCTGGCCGCGCCAGGCCAAACAGCAGCGTGCCAACCCCCAGCCCAAACAGCAGCGGCGGCACATGGCGGCGACGACCCACCGCCTGCCCGGTCTGGCTTTGCACCACCCCCAGCGGCCCCAACCTGGCCACCACCTGCTGTCTCTGCCGCCGCAGTTGCCAATACCACACCGCCAACAGCGGCAGCACCAACAACGACAGCAACATCCACGGCCAAATAAACGTCACGCTACCTCGCTTATAGGACGCAGATTTACCTGATTTTCCTGATAAAGAATCGGCAGATCAGGTAAATCTGCGTCCCATTCTTCCCCTCATCGTCTTTTCTTCCGCAGTGCCGCCATTCGCACAATGGCACCTACCAAATCTTCCTCAGTAGACAAGCCATACAAATCTACCCCGGCGCGGCGGGTTAGCTCTTTAAGCTGGGTTTCACGCTGCTGCACTACCTCGTAAAAGCGGCGGCGGAATTCGGGGTTGCTGGTGTCCACCATCAACTGCTCCCCCGTCTCGGCATCTTCGACCACAATTAGCCCGGCATCGGGCAGCTCCACTTCGTGTGGATCCCACAGCCGCACGGCGATGAGTTCGTGACGACGGTTGAGTAGGGTTAACGGCCGTTCCCAAATCCCGGCTCACTCATAAAATCCGACACCACAAAGACCAGCGACCGTCGTTTGAGGGCGTTTAAAGCGGCCGTTAACAGCAGCCCCAAATCCGTTGCCGCGCCTAACGGCCGTTCCGGTGGCTGCAGCAGCTCCCGAATCAGCCGCAGCACCTGGTTGCGCCCACTGCGCGGCGGAATCGTTTGCGCCACCCGGTTCGTGTACAAAATCGCCCCCACCCGGTTACCGCTGCGCGTCAGCAGCCGCGCCATCGTCGCCACAAAATCAACCAGCACCTGTTCTTTCGGTCGTCCCTCCGCACCAAACCCCATTGACAAGCTCAAATCGAGCAAAAACCACGCCGTAAGATCCCGCTCCTCCACAAACTGGCGCACATACGGGCTGTCCATCCGCGCCGTCACATTCCAATCAATGTGGCGAATATCATCTCGTGCTTGGTACTCACGCAGGTCGGCAAAATCCAGCCCCGTGCCATAAAACAGCGTGTGGTAATCCCCTTGCAGCAGCCCATCCAGCCGCCGCACCACCCGCCAATCCAGCCGGTGCAAAATTCGCTCTGGCGTTGCCTGCTCAGAAAGCGGGGCGACGGTTTGGTCGTTCACGTAAAGGCACCTCCGGCAGCGGAATCACTTTTAAGATTTGGTTGAGCAAATCGTCGCTGCTCACATTGGTCGCCAGCGCCTCATACGACAGCACCAGCCGATGGCGCAGCACATCCAGCGCCAAATCACGCACATCCTGCGGCAGCACATACGGCCGGCCGCGCACAAACGCCAGCGCCTTGGCCGCCAAAATCAGGTTAATCGAAGCGCGGGGGCTGGCCCCAAAAGTAATGTACTGCCCCAAATCACGCAGCCCCACCCCCTGCGGCTGGCGCGTCGCCCCCACCAGCTTCACCGCATATTCAATCAGCGCCGTGTCTACGTAGACCTCAGAGGCGGCTTGCTGCAAGGTCAGCAGTTCCTCAGTGTCAATCACCTTTTGCACCGCCTGCACCAGCCCCGTCATCCGCTCCACAATGACAAACTCTTCCGTCGGCGTGGGATACCCCACCAGCACCTTGAGCATAAACCGATCCACCTGCGCCTCTGGCAGCGGGTATGTCCCTTCCGATTCAATGGGGTTTTGCGTTGCCATCACCAAGAACGGGTTTGGCACCTTGTGGGTTTCGCGGCCAATCGTCACCTGCCGCTCCTGCATCACTTCCAGCAGCGCACTTTGTACCTTGGCCGGGGCGCGGTTAATTTCGTCAGCCAGCAGCAAATTGGCAAATACTGGCCCCAGCGAGGTGTTAAACTCGCCGCTTTTCTGGTTGTAAATGCGCGTACCAATCAAATCGGCCGGCACAAGGTCGGGGGTGAACTGAATGCGCTGAAACTGGCCGCCAATGGCCGAAGCCAGCGTTTTAATCGCCATCGTCTTGGCAAGCCCTGGCACCCCCTCCACCAAAATGTGTCCCCGCGCCAGCAGTGCCACAATCAGCCGCTCCAGCAAATTGTCTTGCCCCACGATGATCTTCTTGACCTCGTACAGCACTCGCTCCATCGGTTTATCGCTATTCAACGCTGGTAAACCTTCCATACAAACTCCTCTTGAATGGGACGCAGATTTTCCTGATCTTCCTGATCCAAAAGCAATCAGTTAAATCAGGTAAATCTGCGTCTTATTTAATTCCTCGCGGCGAGCCGTGGCTCATATTGTCTCCTGCTGGCTAGATCAGTAGCGTGGCGCACCGGCGGCACCGCCAGCGGTGGTGATGGGGACAGCAAAGCCAATGCCAGTGAACGAACGCTCGTTGGCTGGGTTTGCCAGCGCCGTAACAATGCCCACCACCTGCCCGGCGCGGTTGAGCAGGGGGCCGCCAGAGTTGCCGGGGTTGACGGCGGCATCAAATTGAATGAGACCTTCCAGCCGGCCGCCCTCGTCATCAAGCGGGATAGAACGGTCAAAGCCGGAAATAACCCCCGCGCTCATCGAGCCGGCCAGCCCCAGCGGGTTGCCCACGGCAAACGCCTGGTCGCCCACGCGCATGGCGTTGGGGTTGCCCAGCACCGCCGGGACGATGAGGCCAGGGGTGGAGGTGGGCTGCAGCACGGCGATGTCGTTGGCCGGTTCGCTGCTGGCAACAATGGCTCCCGTATGGGTGCCGTCGGCATAAATCAGCTCAATTTCGCTGGCATCGGCAACGACATGATAGGCGGTGAGAATATCGCCGTTGTCGTTGACGACCACGCCACTGCCCACACCCACGCCTTCTTCCTCACCACCGGCCTGCTTGGTCTGGATAAAAACGAGAGAGGGGAGGATGATTTGGTAGACTTGGGTGGAGTAGGCTGGCGGTGGGGTAGCGGAGGCCATGACTTCATGAATTTGGGTGTCCACATCGGCAGTGGTGAGGGGGATAGGTGGGGGGTAAAGGGTGGCATAGAGCCACAAACTCAATAAGGTAAAAAGAGCGGTGGCGACAAACGGCCAGCCACGCCGCAACCAAAACCGAATAGTTTGCCAGCGAGCAACCCATTTGCTGGGGGGCGGGTCTATAGGTTCTGGTTGCAAAGGAGCCATAACATCTGATTTTAACGGCCGTTATCCGACCACAACTTAGTTTGAGGGATAATGTAAGCGAATTTGTCCAATGTTGCCAGGGAACGACAACATGGACAAAAGTTTACCAGATATTTATGACGAAAAGATGAAGAAAAACGAAGAAAATGGGATCCCTTTACAAAACAAAACCCCAGCCTATTGAGCCAGGGCTAATATCAAACATGGTTGCCAATGTATCTTTGGAAAAGGAGATTAGTGATTAGAGATTGAAGATTGAAGACTGTCGGCTAATCTCCAATCTCTAATCCCCATTTTTATGACGACGGCACTGCCCACTCCGTAAAAATCGTCGTTGGGTCAGACGTATGCACCCAAACCCACAAATCGTTGGGGGCATCGGCCGACCAGTTGTAAACCCATTCGGCATCACGCGGCGGCATATTGACGCAGCCGTGACTGTGTTTGTAGCCAAAGCGGTCGTGCCAATACGCGCCATGCAGGGCAATGTCGTTATTGAAAAACATCGTGTGGGGTACATCTTCCACAAAATAGTAATCAACTTTGCCCTCAGCACCCGACATTTTAATTCGCAAATGGCGATCCCACACCTGGAACAGCCCTTCGTGCGTCGGCCAGCGGTTTAACCCGCTGGAAACCAACCCGGCATACACCATCCGGTCACCTTCGTAGGCAGCAAAGCTTTGCTCATACAAGTCCACTTCTACCCAATATTCGTTGGAACCAACTCCTTCAGGACGGGTGGTGGGGTCTACCAGCGCAACATAGGTTTGGCGCATCCAACGGCCGTTTCCAATGTCATACCAAATCCAGCCGTCATCCGCCTCAACCGCCGCAAACACCTCAAAAAAGGTATAGCGCGGCAACTTCAGGTTGCCTGGCGTTGGTTCAGCCCCGGGTGCGTCGCTGTACCAATAATCTACGATCATCCAGCCAAACGGCCGTTCGGGGCGATTCTTAATCTCAAACCCCGTAAACTCCGAATCCTCAACAATACGGGCCTCCGAGGCTTGCACATATTCATCAAAGTTGATCATGTACCAAGTCTGCCCCTCATTCTCCACCACCGCCTGCACCGTCGAGAACAAAAAGCCATCCCCCACATTCCGCACCAACGGGCTGCCGGTACTTGGCCCCGCATACACATTGGCAAAATCAGCCAACTTGACATACATCACACGCGGCAAGAAGCTGTTTGCCAGCGGTTCTGGTGCCACAAATGTCGGCTGGGGTAGTGACGTGTCACACACATACACCCCTTCCTGCAAATAACAATCCGCCGCCGCCGCCTCACCCACAAACCAAATGAGGCAAGCACAAACAGTCACGAAGAAAAAGCTGAACTTTGCCAAGACTTTCATAAATATCCTATCCATCCATCAAAATAGAAAAGCTTGCGTATGTTACCTAACCAACCAAACCATTTCAAGTAAAAAGCTTACCAAACACGACTTTGTTCTGCGCTATTCATTCAATTATAATCCAGAAAAGGAAGTGCCAGTCTATGTCAACGCTATCATTATTTGTCCAAACAATCGCCTATTTATTCTCTGCTATCTCTGCTACCTTGCTCCACCTCTTTATCCTGCTTGGCCCTGGGTTAATCATGGCGTTTGCCATGCACCATCTCTCACGCCAGATCGCTCGTAGATTAATCGCCCTAATTGGTTATGAACCATACCTCTATCTGTTTAGCTATGTGGGCACCTTTTTCCACGAACTTGGTCATGCCGTTTTCTGCCTTATTTTTGGCTATCGTATCGTCGAATTTAAGTTTTATGAGCCAGACAACTATTCACCCTATCGAGGTCATGTCCGCTATTATTATAATCCATCTAGTTTCTTCCATCTGGTTGGGGAATTTTTTGTTGGCATTGGCCCTATTTTTGTAGGAACGGCCGTTATCGCCCTTGCCAGCTATCTCCTCATCGGCCCCGTTGTTGTCACCCCCATCACCCAAATGGGCATCAACCTCGACAACCTCAACAGCGGTAGCGAAATCACCACCTTTATCCAATTAGCCATTACTAACATGGGTGCCTTATTCAAGCTGCTCCTCTCGCCCCGCGCCCTACTCAGTTGGCAGCTCTACACCCTACTCTACCTCATCATCAGCGTTGGTAGCTCCATCACCCTCAGCCTCTCCGACCTGGAAGGCGTTGTTCAGGGACTCAGTATCATCATCCTTTTGTTACTCGGCTTCAACATCAGCACCCTTTGGATGGGCAACTTCGCCGACCGCTTCTTTTTACAAATCAGCCAGCTATACCAACTGTTTTACGGCATGATGCTCTTTGTCCTGATCATCAACACACTCATCTTTCTACTGTTGCTCCTTATCACTACCATCCGCCGCCGACTAAAATAAAAAGGGGCGGCAAGACAAGGATGATTCTATCCTTGTCCTGCCGCCCCACATTTGTGGGCAAGCAGCAACGGTTAGTCTGCTACGTCAATATCCACAAACGCCGTCATACCCCAGCGCAGCGGCAGCCCATCGCTGTTATCCACATCAATGACCACATCATAGGTCACATCACCACGTGACAAGGTAGCAACGGCCGAAATGTCAGACACCGTACCGTTTAGCACCGTATTGGGCAAAGCATCAATTTGCACTTCCACCGGCTGCCCCAACGCCACCGAAACAACATCTAGCTCGGTCAAATCGGTTGTTTTGACCTGCCAACCACCAAAATCGGCGATGGTCACAACCGGCAAACCAGGGCTAACCAGTTCACCTAGCTCGGTGTTGATCTGTCCCACCGTGCCGTCAAACGTAGCAGTCAACACGGTTCGCGCTAAAGCCGCTTCAGCCGCATCCAGTGCCGCCTGAGCATTGACCACCCCCGCCTCGGCTTGGGCAACGGCCGCTTCTGCCTGCACCACACCAGCTTGGGCCTGGGCAACGGCCGTTTGTGCCTGTTCCACCCCCACCTCAACCTGCTGTACCTGCTCCGCCGTCGCCCCCGCCAGCGTCAACGCCAACTGCGCCTCTGCCAACTGCTGGCTCGCCTGCGCTACCGCCACCGAGCCTGAAGCAGCCGCCCGCTGCCCAGATGTGGGTCCCGCTTGCAGCGCATCCAAAGCTGCCTGCGCCGCCTGAAGCTCCAGCCGCGCCTGCTCCAGTTCTGCTCGCTTCGCCTCTTCCACCGGGCCATACTGCGGGCAAACTTCCTTCTCTTCACCTTCAGGTGTTGTTACCTTAAAACAGTTATCCAGAATTGCTTCATACTGGTCTTCAATCGCCTTCACCCGTCCCTGCTGCGCCGCCACATTGGCCTCCGCTGCATGCACCTGGGAATCACGAATTTGCAGTGTCGCATCCCGGCCGGCCGCTGCCTGGAAAACACCAGCCTGCGCCCCTGCTACACCATCTTGCGCCGCCTTCACCTGCTCGGCACGGGGGCCAGCCTGCACCAGTGCCAACTGCGCCTCAGCTGCCCGCACCCCTACCTCGGCTGTTGTCACTCGCCCTTGGGCAGCCGTAAGCTGAGCCTGCGCCGCCGCCAAAGCAGATTCAGCCGCCTGCACACCCGCCGCCGCCTGGTCACGCGCCAGGGTAATGGTGTCAGCATCCAGCCGAATCAGCGGATCACCCGCGCCCACGCGATCCCCTTCCTTCACTAAAATTTCTGCCACTGTGCCACCAATCTGGAAAGAAAGTGCCACATCACGCAACGGCACTACCTCCCCTTCAGCCGAAACAACGCCCAAACCGGTGTTAACCGGGCTAGTGTTGGCAGCGGCAATGGGATCGGCCGTTTCTGCGGCCGGTTCCGGGGCAGCAAACTGCTGATAGCCAAAATAGCCACCCACCCCCAGAATTGCCAAAATTACGATTGCGATGATTATGCGTCTCATCTACTTGCTCCGCTTATTGTTCCACATCCACATCCACAAAGGCGGTCATGCCCCAGCGCAACGGCAGTGAATCATTGTTATCTAGTTCAACTGTCACCGTATAGGTGACATCGCCACGCGACAGGGTGGCAACGGTGTCAATGTCGCTCACGGTTCCAGGCAAAACAGCATCGGGCAAAGCATCTACCCGCACCTCAACCGGGAAACCTACGGCTACGGCCACTACGTCTAGCTCAGTCAAATCAGTGGTTTCCACCACCCATTTGCTGAAATCAGCCAGGGAAACGATGGGCACACCGGGAGAGGCAATTTCGCCCACCTCAATGTTTAGCGAAGCAATGGTTCCGGCAAAGGGGGCAGTAAGGGTACGTTGGGCAACAGCTTCCTGGGCAGCAGAAACGGCCGTTTCTGCCTGCACCTTCCCCGCCTCCGCCTGCGCCACAGCCGCCCGCGCCTGCTCCACACCCAACTCAGCTTCCGCACGCGCCGCCTCTGCCTGTGCCACCCCAATTTGCGAAATATTCACCTGCTCCGCCTGCGCCCCAGCCAGCAGCAAATCAAGCTGCGACTGCGCTGCATCACGCTGTGCCTGCGCCGCCGCCACGGCATTGCCAGCCGCCACCCGTTCTGCCTGAGTTGCCCCGGCTTCCGCTTCCGCCAGTGCCGCCTGCGCCGCCTGCAAATTAGCGTTAGCCGCATTTAGCTGCACTGCCACATCGGCAATCGTCTCTTCATCAGCCTCAAACCGCTGCAGAATGCCATAAATATCCTGCACCGGTTTGGCTGCTGCCTGCGCCGCCACCACCTGCGCCTCCGCCGACAAAATTTGCGCGTCACTGGCACCTTCGGCCGTTAGCGATTGGTTGCCTAAGGCGGCGTTGATGCTGGCCTGTGCCACCGCTACGCTGGCCTCGCTCACGGCCACCTGTTCGGCTGTGGGCGGTGCCGTGACAACAGCCATCGCCGCTTGCGCCGCTTTCACGCCCACTTCGGCGGCTTGCAACCCGGCTTCAGCCGCCTGCAACCCAGCCTGCGCCGTCTGTAAACCAGCATCCGCCTGAATGGCACCGGCAATGGCCTGTTGGAGAGCCGTTTCCTGGTCGCTGCTGT
>JAGQGA010000640.1 GCA_020432595.1 Anaerolineales bacterium
GATCCGGCTTTTCCAGCATCACAAAATGCCCCGTTTTGGGAATTTCCACATAGCGGGCGTTGGGAATTTCTGCCGCCAATGCCTGCCCATGCTTGGCTGGGGTCATCTGGTCTTCCGCGCCGCTAATCACCAGCGTCGGCACGCCGATTTGGTTTAGCTGGCCGCGCACGTCAAACTGGTTGCAGGCGAAAAAGTCACCATACAGCACTTCGGGGCGCGTTTCGGCCAGCATCCGCTTTGCCAGCCCCACCTGAATCGGCTGGGCATAGCGCGACCAGGCGTATTTGATGATGATGCCCACCGCCTTGTTGAAATCGGGCAAAATGTTGTGCAAAATGGGGTCGCCTACGCGCAGCCGGGCACTGGTGCCTACCAGCACCAGCCCAATCACCTCTGGCGTCTGCCGCAGGGCCAACGTTTGGGCAATGGCTCCCCCCATTGAATGCCCCACCACCACGACATTGTGCAACTGGAGGGCGCGGATGAAGGCGAGAACAAAATCGGCGTAACCGCCGATGGTGTCGTAGCCTGCCCCGTCTGACTGGGCGTGGCCGGGGAAATCGGGGGTATAAACGGCCGTTTCCCCCAAATGCCGCAGCTTGCCCGGCCAGTCAGAGTGCCGTCCACCCGCCCCATGCAGCAGCAGCAAAGTTGGTCGGTCAAAACGGCCGTTTTGCTGCGTATAAAAAATCGTCTGTCCATCAATGTTTACCGTAGCCATACCCCAAGTGTAGTCGCAGAACCTTAACGCCGCACATAAACGTTTGTCCTACCCCCCACCCCCCGTTACAATCTCCTTCGATTGAGGAGAACCGAGCAGAAAATTCCACGCAACCTTCTTCATAATCTAGCTAATGCACTCCTCAGAGACCAAACTTAGGAATTAGGTAGACAATATGGAAAAATTCATCATCGAAGGGGGTCATCGGTTACAGGGAACCATTACCGTTAGCGGCAACAAAAACGCCGCCCTCAAGCTGCTGCCCGCCTGCATCCTCAGCGACCAGCCCATTACCCTTCACAACATACCCAACATTCAAGACGTTCGCAACACGCTGCTGATTTTGGACGATCTTGGGGTGGATGTCACCGATTTGGGCAGCGGAAGCTGGCGCATTCACGCCCAGCAGGTCAACAAAACCGCGTTGGATGCCAAACTCGCCAGCCGCATTCGCGCCTCGTTTGTTTTTGCCGGCCCCATGTTGGCGCGGATGGGGCAAGTGACGCTGCCGCTGCCCGGTGGTGATGTCATTGGCGGCCGACCATTAGATGTCCACGTCCAGGGCTTTCGCGCTCTTGGTGTCAACGTGGAGATGAACGAACGCGGCTTGTTCCACATGAACGCCGATGGGCTAGTCGGCCCCGGCTACATTCTGCTGGCCGAAGCCAGCGTTACCGGCACGGAAAATATCATCATGGCGGCTGTGCTGGCAAAAGGGGAAACAATCATTGACAACGCTGCCAGCGAACCCCATGTGCGCGACCTGTGCCACTTTCTCAACCGGCTGGGAGCCAACATTGAAGGCGTTGGCACCAATCGGCTGCAAATTAGCGGCGTGGAGCGGCTGGGCGGCGGCGAGTTTACCATTGGCTCCGACTTTATGGAGGTGGGCAGCTTTATTGGCGCAGCGGCCGTTACCGGCGGCGAACTGCGGATCAAACAGGCCGAGCCGCACAATTTAGGCATGATTCGGCTGGTGTTCCAAAAGCTGGGGGTGCAGTGGCAGGATGACGGCGACGACATTTTTGTGCCTGCCAACCAGTCGCTGTGCATTAAGGAGGCACTGGGTGGACGCATCCCGTCCATCAAACCCATGCCCTGGCCCGGCTTCCCACCCGATCTGATGAGCATTGCCGTGGTGTTGGCAACCCAGGCGCGGGGATCAGTGCTGCTGCACGACTGGATGTATGAAAGCCGCTTCTTTTTTGTAGACAATCTCGCATTTATGGGGGCGCGAACGGTGCTGTGTGACCCGCACCGCGTCATCATCCAAGGTCCTTCACAGCTTATTGCCAGCCCCCACGGCGTGCCCAGCCCCGATATTCGGGCGGGGATGGCGATGGTGTTGGCGGCGCTGTGTGCGCGTGGCACCAGTACCATCCACAACATCCAGCAAATTGACCGAGGGTATGAGCGCATTGATGACAAGCTGCGTGCCGTTGGGGCGCGGATTGAGCGCGTGCGGGAATGAAGACGGTAAACGGTAAACAGTAATCAGTAATCAGTGGACTCACTACCGATTACTGTTTACTGTTTACTGTTAGAAGATGGCAAATGAGAACAGCAGACATAGTACTACAACCACGACGAATGGGAGCGGTGTGGCCGACGCGGTTGAGCTTTGCGCGGCAGTTGGTGGCGCGGCTGCAGCGAGAGCAATGGCAAATTGGGGTGGGGCAGTGGGAGCTGGATGCCGAAGGGTGCGGGGAAGCGATTTACCGGGTGGAAGCGGGTAGCCATACGTTCCATTTTGTGATTTTTTCCACCGTGCTTGACCCGGCCGAACGGACGGATCGGGTGATTGCCGAGCGGTGGGATGCGGCGGCGGCGCTGTGTGAGGGGGAGCTGACGGCAGAACGGCTGGCGCATTTTCGCGCCAATGTACCGAAGCAAGAGTACGGCCGGGCGGATTTTCAAACGCTGTCGTGGACGCGGGGGAACCGCAGCAGCCGTTTCTTTGACCATGTGGTGGATTGTCTGGCCGACGGCCGGCAGCCGGATGTAGATTTGTTGGCGCAGGGTGGCTACATCTTCCGCTCGACAGCGTATTATGCCAACGCCAAGTTTGGGCTGATGCCTTATGAGATGATTACGCCGGATCACCCGCTGGCAGGGTCGTATATGGCGCAAATGTTGGCGGCGTATTTGTTTCGGGAGTTTGCGGCGGATTTGGCGGAGCATGTGGCGCAATGCCGAAACCCGCAGGCGGCGCGGCTGCACCCGGCGATTCGGCGGTATTTGGGGATTGGCAATGCGACGGGGCTAGGGCTGGTGCCGTTTGCGCTGAATAACCCGCAGTTGACTCATGCGTGGTGCTGGGTGCGGGAAACGGCCGTTTCCCACGCCAAAACCACGCTTCCCACCGCCACCGAACGGGAGTACCTGTTGCAGATGCTCGACCATTGCCAACGCTACTTTGGCGAAGACCAGACTGAAACCAAGGGGCTGTTTACCGATCAGGCCACGCTGCAACGGGATTTGGTCTGGCTGCGGGAACGGGTGGCACAGTTGCCGCCGGATGCGCCCTGGCAGTGGGTGTGTGACGAAATGGCAGGGCAGGTAGACGTGGAGAG
>JAGQGA010000641.1 GCA_020432595.1 Anaerolineales bacterium
ATCGGTAATCAGTTTACAAGTCACCGATTACCGATTACTGTTTACCGATTACTAAAAAATGCTTAAGACCGCAAGATGGCTTCTCTTACCGCTACTTGCGGTCTTTTTGTTGCTTGTGTGGGGACAGCCGCGCAGCTGGGAGATGGTTTTGTGGGCGTTGGGGCGGCGGCGGCGGTTCCGGGTGGTAGAAAACTCAATGCTGCCAACGTTTCGGGATGGAGATGAGGTGTTGGTGGCGGTGGGAGAAAAACGGCCGTTTTCCCCCGGCGACATTGTCATTGCCCAACATCCACTTAAAGCGATGAAGTTGATTAAGCGGGTAGACAAGGTGCTGGCAGACGGCCGTTTATTCCTCCTTGGCGACAACCCGGCTGAAAGCAGCGACAGCCGTGCTTTTGGTCCTGTTGCGCCACAGCTCATTATCGGCCGTGTGACAGGCAAATTTTAGACAAAACGGCCTGTTTTGCCCAAAACGGCCGTTTTGCCACTTGTTGACAAAGGGTATGACACTCGTTAGAATTCGCTTTGCGTGATTGTTAAACTTAGCACAATCACCATCGTTTCATAAAAAAAGGTGCCTCGCCACCTGACAATACCAAAAAGGGTGTGGCAACAGCCACCAACAGCGGATCTGTCCACCTGAAAAGGAGTTATTTATGACCCACATTGTTACTCGTTTATGCTTACGCGACACCGCTTGCGTTGAAGTATGCCCCGTTGAGTGCATGGTTCTTGGTTTCCCCGAAGCCCATTGGCCCTGGCTCTATATTGACCCAGACACCTGTATTGACTGCGGTGCCTGCGTTCCCGAATGCCCCTTTGAAGCCATTTTCCCCGAAGAAGAAGTTCCCTTTGACTACACTGTACCGGCCGAAGGTGTGTGGATTGTTGGTACAAAAGAACTTCTGTCTGATGGCAAGCCTTTCCATGGTGAGGTAGATGGGCACGCTGTAAAGCTGCACAATGCCAAACTGCTTGAGGCAGGTACCGAGCTTGACCTGACCGAAGACATTCCTTCCAATTATGATTACTTCTCTGCTGGCCCTGGCTACGACAACATGGGTAAGATGGAAGAGTACATGGCAAACAAAGACAAATAGGTCGTTTGCTGTTACATGGTAATAAAAAAGCCGGATAAAATAAACATCCGGCTTTTTTTATTTATTTACTGCAAATAAGCCGCTAATTCCGTCAGCGGCACAAGCTGCCGCTCACTTTCGCTGCGGCGCTTGACTTCCACACCCCCCTCAGCTAGCCCACGTGCCCCCACAGCTACCCGCCACGGCAGTCCAATTAGGTCAGCATCCTTAAACTTTACCCCCGCGCTCACGCTGCGGTCATCATACAGCACAGAGAAACCCGCCCGGCGTAGTTCATCATAAAGCTGGTCGGCAACCGCCACCGCTTCATCACCCTTGCCAATGTGCATCAAATACACCTGATAGGGAGCCACGCTATCGGGCCAAATGATGCCATCGTTGTCGTGGTGCTTCTCTACAATCGTTGCCATCAGCCGATCCAGCCCAATGCCGTATGACCCCATAAAAATCAGTGCCGGTTTGCCATCTTCGGCTAAATAAGTAGCGTTGACCGTTTTGCTATAGCGAGTACCCAGCTTGAAGCAGTGGCCGACCTCAATGGCACGCTGTGCCGCAATGCGACCACCGCACATGGGACATTGGTGGCCGGTATCAGCCTGGGCAATGTCGGCCATTTGGCTGATGGCGTGGTCGCGGGGGTAGTTGGCACCGGTGTAGTGGTAGGGGTCATCATTAGCGCCTACGACAAAATTACCGCCTGCTTCAATGGAGGGGTCGGCCAGAACAAAGACGCCGTTTTTGTCGTCGAGTGATTTGGCAACGGGCAGGCCAATGGGTGAGGCGTAGCCGGGGGTGGCACCAACGGCCGTTATTTCCTCCTCAGTCGCCGGCCGTAGTTCCCCCCCACCCAGCGCGTTGATCAGCTTCACTTCGTTGACATCGAGATCACCACGAACCAGGGCGAAGATAAAACGGCCGTTATTTTCTCCCTTCTTCCCCGTCGGTGTCCACCAATAAAAGACTGCTTTTACCGTCTGGCTCGTTGGCACGCCGATAAACGCCGCCACGTCAGCAATTGTCTTGCAGTTGGGGGTGTAGACTTTGGTTAACGGGGCTAGTTCGGCCGGCTTCTCTCCCTCGCGCACAAATTCTGCCGCCTCCACATTGGCCGCATAATTACAGCTTGTGCAGGCAATAAAAGTATCTTCACCGCTTTCGTGCGGCACGGCAAACTCATGCGACGACTTGCCCCCCATTGCCCCCACATCGGCGTTAATCGCCCGTGCCGGTGTGCCAACGCGGTTAAAAATGTTGTGATACGCCTGCAAAACCTGTGGGTAAAACTCATCCAGTGCCTCCTCGCTGGTGTCCAGCGTATAGGCATCCTTCATCACAAATTCGCGCAGCCGCAGCAGCCCGCCCCGCGCCCGTGGCTCATCGCGGAACTTTTTGCTGATGTGGTAGATAAACTGGGGCAGGTCGCGGTAGCTCTCGATTTCACGCAAAGCCAAGTCTACAATGACCTCTTCATGCGTTGCCGACAGCGCATATTCTCTGTCGCCAGCCGCCTGCACCTTCATCAACACGTCCATGGTGTCCCAACGGCCGGTTTGCTGCCACAGTGCTGCCGGGTGCAAATTAGGCATCCACATCTCCTGCCCGCCAATCGCGTCCATTTCCTCAGCAATGATGCGCCAAATGTTCCGCATGACGCGGTAGCCAAGCGGCATAAAGGTGTAGAGTCCGGCTCCTAACGACCGAATATATCCTGCCCGAATCAACAGTTGGTGGCTTGCCAGCTCTGCATCGCCCGGCGCTTGCCGCAGCGTTTTGCCAAATGCTCTTGAAAGTTTCATGAAAATTGGAGATTGGAGACTGGAGATTGGAGATTGCACTATCACAGCGACGATCTCTAATCTCCAACCTCCATTTGTTTAAGAGCCTATTTTTCAAACAGGCTCTTACTGAGTTGACATAATGAATAGGTCAAATGACCACTTTATACCCAAAAAGTGGCCATTGAAGGAAACTTGTGCCATCTTTAAGTACTCAAGGAGTATTTCATGGCCTACGATACAGATGTAACTGAAGAGCAATGGCTGCTTATTCAACCCTTGTTCCCTGTCAATATAGGACCCGGTCGTCCTATGACATTGGATTTGCAGATGGTCATTAACGGAATTTTTTACCTGGTGCGAACGGGTTGCCAGTGGCGCAATTTGCCGCAAGACTTTCCTAAATGGCAAAGTGTC
>JAGQGA010000642.1 GCA_020432595.1 Anaerolineales bacterium
CACATGCACATTGTCGGTACTAAGCCCCATGAAGTCTGGCTCATGCAAAAATTGACGCGCCAAACTGAGAACGCGGGGGGGGAAAGTGGCGGAAAACATAAAG
Source organism: Anaerolineales bacterium (assembly GCA_020432595.1). Next base: position 104 of record JAGQGA010000642.1, read on the forward strand.
CTACCCACCCGCCGCTGTGGCAAATACCGCTGCACCTGCTTCATGTCGGGGTAGAACCCCATTGAGAGCATCCGGTCAGCTTCATCAAAGACCAAAATTTGCAGTTCGTCCAGCGTCAGCGAACGGCGCAGCAAATGGTCGAGAAGACGGCCGGGGGTGCCCACAACAATATGTGCCCCTTGTCGCAGCGCCTGTAGCTGATTGCCATAGCCGACACCGCCATAAACGGCCGTTACCCGCACTCCCGTTTCCCCTGCCAACACTTTCGCCTCATCCGTCACCTGCTGCGCCAACTCTCGCGTTGGCACCAGCACCAACGCCTGGCACGCATCCAGCAGCGGGTTCACCCGCTCCAAAATGGGCAAAATAAACGCCCCCGTCTTGCCGCTGCCCGTGCGCGACTGCACCATCAAGTCATAATTTGCCATTACATATGGCATCGCCTTTGACTGCACCGGCATCAGCTTGGCCCAACCTGCCCGTGCCATCGCTTCCCGCCAGCTATCGGGCAAATCATCTACCGATACCGACGGAAAACGGCTGCTTACTGCTGTTGTTTCCTGTTCCGCTGCTTCTATTTCTGCTTTAGCCATTTCTACCAGGCTATCAATCTCTTCTTGATTCATGAAAGGTTTTAATATTCCTAAATGTGTTAATCTTGTATGGAATGATGATACAGCGTTGCCCCGCGCTCCGCAAACGGGGAGTTTGTGAATGGGATTCTTTCGGATATTGTGGTGTTAGCAAATTTGGTGCGTAGTGTGTGGTGCGGACTCAATGATCTTTATGACGCACTACGTACCACGCACTTGATGATCGGAGAAGGTAATGATTCAACTGGGTGATGAGATGAAAACGGCCGTTTTGCGCCGTTTAGGGGTGGCCGAAGCACCACCGACGGTATCGCTGTTGGAAGCATTGGTGGCAGCATATATTCGCACGGTTCCCTGGGAGAGTGCCTTTCGGATGGCGAAGCGGGCGAGAACGGCCGTTACCGCCGACTGTCCCCGCTGGCCGGATGAATTTTGGCGCGACAACATTGAGCGGGGTGGGGGAGGCACCTGCTATGAAAGCAACTACGCCTTTTTTGCCCTGCTGCGGGCGCTGGGGTTTGAGGGGTATCTGACCATCAACAATATGCGTGACTCGATTGGCTGCCACACGGCCTGCATCATTCTGTTGGACGGGCAAAAGTGGCTCACCGATGTCGGCATTCCGCTTAACGCCCCCATTGCCCTGAATTCAGCCGCGCCGGTGGAGCGCGTGACAAAATTTTACACCTACACCGTTACCCCCATTGCTGCCGATGAGTACACCATCCACGCTGCGCCGCGCCCTGATCCCTATATTTTCAATTTGCTCGACAGGCCGGTGACGGAGGAAGCGTACCGGGCGGCGACGACGGCTGATTATAGACCGAACGGGTTGTTTTTGGATGCGGTGATTATTAACAAGATTGTGGCGGAACGGCCGTGGCGGTTTAATACGCGGGAACGGCCGTTTGCCCTCAACACCTTCTGGCAAGGCCAACGCACCGACCGCGCCATCGAAGGGGAGGTGGCTGAGTTTGTCGGCCGGCATTTCGGTATGGATGCGGCCGTCATTCGGGCGGCGCTGGCAGCCATGAGCAGTAATCAGTAAACAGTAATCGGTGTGCAGTACTGTTTACCAATTACTGTTTAAATTCCCGTTGTAATGAGCCGCAGGGTGATGCCAAACATAAACAATGTAGCAAACGCCATCACCCACTGCCCCCGGTTGGAGGTGTCGCCGCGCAGCACGGCCAGGTAGATGAAGGGGATGAAGACGAGCGAAAAGGCACCGTAGAGCAGGTGGATGCTGGGGCGGTCTAGCCCCACATTGAGGCCACCAAACCAAACAAGTCCACCCAGGATTGATTGGACAACAAAAAGAATCTGCCCAATGACGACGGCCCCCATGTAGCTGCCGTCCATGCCCTGCCCGCGAATGCCGCGATAAAGTCCCCAAAGCCCCAGCGCCAGAAAGAAGAGCCAGGTTGTGTTTGAAAGTTGTGCGTGAATGGTGTTAATAAATCCCATCTTTCCCTCATTTTACAAGTTTGTGTAAGGAGTTTAGCCACCCTTTGGTGGCTGTCAAAAAGAGCATAGGTTGGTTAAATGTCGGAGAACAGTTAAAATTCTTGCCTGTGACGCTGTTGTGTCTAATTTGTAGTGCAAAATCGGGGAGCCTGACTTTTGCCTGAACTGAGTGTGAACATGATTGAAGATGAATTTGAGTTTTTACCAGTGCCGTCCTCGTTGTCCTCGCGGCCTGGTTTTGAGCCGGAAATAAGCGAGCGTATTGAGCGAAGCGATCAGATTATCAACCGGCCGTTTTTGCCGCTGCGGGATGTGGTGCTGTTTCCGCAAATGGTGATGCCGCTGTTTATCGGCCGGCAGCGGTCGCTGGCGGCCATTGAGGCGGCGCGGGCGAAGGGGGAAAGCCTTGTTGTAGCGACACAGCGTGATACCGAAGTGCTGGATCCGGCGGCAGATGATTTGTTTAGCATTGGCACCGAGATGGAAATTGGACGGGTGCTGCGGATGCCGGATGACAGTACCAGTATTTGGGTGCAGGGACAGAGCCGGGCGGAAATTTTGGGGTTCACGCAGTGGGATCCGTATGTGCGGGTGAATGTGCGGCTGATTGAGGAGCCAGATGGATGGGAGGCGAATACCGAGGCGTTGATGCGCTCCATTTTGTCGCAGTTTGAGGGCATTAGTGAACTGAACACCAGCATCCCCGAAGATGCCTTTACCTTTGCCTACAATATTGATGAGCCGGGCTGGCTGGCGGATTTTATTGCCTCCACGTTGAATACATCCGTTTTGGAGCGGCAAAAGCTGCTGGAGATGGTGAACCCGATGGAGCGGCTGCACCGGGTGAATGCGCTGTTGGCGAAGGAGCTGGATGTGCTGCAATTGGAGAATGAGATTCATTCGCAGGTGCAGCAGGAGGTGGATAAGGCGCACCGGGAGCATTTTTTGCGGGAGCAGATGCGGGTGATTCAGGGTGAGTTGGGGGAGATGGATGTTTTTTCGCAGGAGCTGCATGAGCTGCAGGAGGTGATTGATAAACGGCCGTTTCCCCCCGATGTGCGCGTCAAAGCCGAAAAAGAACTTTCCCGCCTGCGTGCCATGCCCCCCATGTCGCCCGAAGTCGGCATC
>JAGQGA010000643.1 GCA_020432595.1 Anaerolineales bacterium
TAGCTGCACCCATGTACATCCTGCGTTAAAACAGGGTCTTCGGATACGGGGTTCAGCCGAGGCCGAAGCCGTGGGTTGCCAAGAAGATGTGGGGATTCTAAACACGTTTCATATGCCAAACTGCGTTCACCGGGGAAAATCAGTTTGGTACGGTCATCGAAACTGCCAAAGCCCCAACCAAGGGTAGTGCCGGCAACCCAATCGTACAGACGGGTGCTCATATCAACTAGGGCGAGGGAAAACGGCCGTTCTTCTACATCCATTTGCGACACAATCAAACTCTGCATCGCCAAATGCGTCGGCCATGCCCCTAGTGCCGTTACTTGCACTGTCCCCAACTCCACATCTGAATAAACCATGTTTTGATATGACGCACTGTAATTGTTCATCACATACGCCGATTGGTTTGCGTCCAGACGTGCCGCTGCCCCTGCACCAGCATTATAGGCAAAATAACATTTTTTAATGAGCTCGGGACTTTGCGTCCAATAACTAATCTCAGGGCACCGCTCTTTAAACTCAGTTACCGCTATTGTAAGCTGTTGGCTAACTTCAATATCAGAGACAGGGCCCGGTGTAAAGCAAGGAGCCTCCCCAGAACGTACTAAATCGTAGGCACCAATGATGCCAGTACAGTTCTCCGGGTTTTCACTCCGCATACTATTTTCTTTGAACCACAACACTAACGGTACTTCGCGGGGAACATCTGCCTTCCGTGCTATATGATCCGCAACTGGTGCCCATTTCAATACATCTGACTGCACCTGCCTGGGCAAGGCATATTCACCGTTCATATATAGGCGACCACCGGTGAGAAAACCTAACCCAAGAAAAACCAGTAAAAGCGTGTCAAAAGCGCCTCGTAATACGCCCACGGCAAGCTGCTGCGGTTGAAAGCCTAGTGCCGGTATAAGCTGATAACGGATCCAGGTTCTAAACCACTCCGGGATCAATGCCGCCATGACGGAAGGAGACATAATAACACCATTATAACTTGACTTAACGTTAAGTCAAGGTTATGTCATGTTGTAGCCTCCCGTGACATCGGTACTGCTTTGCATGAAATTTCAGCCCAAACAGCAAGATTATTAAGAGAGCTTACTACTTCTTCAAGGTATCATTTTACACATAGATGTTAAGAACAGGCTTACGATTTTAACATAATGTTGGTGAAAAGTGGAAAGAGCAGCTTATGTTATACACAAGCTGCTCTTTGCCAGGAGATAATGAAAAAGCAAAGGATGTAGCCGTTTACAAAACGGCCGTTTTCTCCCCACCTACCCACCCATGCTGCTAATTACTCGCCCGTGTCCAGTCGGCAATGTTCCACAGTTCTGAATCCCAACCGTTGATACGAACGCCAAGCAAGCTGTTGCTGTGAGCCGAGACGCTGCCACGGTGTACCAGGGGAAGCAGGACATATTCTTGCACCAGAATATCGTTCATCTGTTTGGCAAGTTCGGCGCGGTCTTCAAGAACGGCCGTTTCCGCCATCTGCCCCGCCAACGCATCATACGCTTCGCTGCAAAAACGAGGAATATTGTTGCCCAACCAATTATTCTCCGTCCGTGCAATCTCCGAACAGCGCCAGTTGCCCATATACGTTTCCGGGTCAGGACTGGAAGCCCCATTGGTAAACATTTCCACATCAGCAAAAAACTTACCATAGGTATCGGGGCTGGCCGGATCACCGCCAAAGAACACGGCCGCATCAATGCTGCGAAGCTCCGTTTCCACCCCAATCGCTTCCCACCACTGCTTCACCAACGCCTGGGTGCTTTGTCGCACCGAGTTGGTAGATGTTTGGTACAACATGCTCAAGCGGACACCATCTTTTGCCCGCACGCCATCGGCACCAAGCACCCAGCCAGCTTCGTCTAGCAGTTGGTTGGCGGCTTCGATATCTTGCGTCAGGCAACCGTCATTGGCAGTCGAGACATAAACGGCTGGCGCAGGCAAAACGTTGCAGGTGGCCTGCCCGGCACTGCCATAGAGATGAGAGGCAATGGTGTTGCGGTCAATTGCCAGCGACAATGCCTGCCGCACGGCCGGATCGGTGAGGAAGGGATGGGGGTTGGCATTATCGGCCGTCCACTCAGAACGCTGTTCGCCTAAGGCGGGGTCAGGATTGGTCAGGTTGATGAGGATGCGCTCAACGTTTCCAGCAAACGCGGCCACTACTTTCCCCTGTCCCGCCAGTTCCATAGAGCGCAAGACTTCTGGCTCAATCTGCAAATTCCAGGCGTAATCAGCCTCCCCTACCTCCAAAACGCTGCGAGCGGCAGAAGCTGCGTCACCACCCCCTTTCAAAAATACTTCAGCAAAGTATGGTTTATTGGGGTCGCGGTAACTATCGTTAACGGTAAACAAAGCCACATCGTTAGGACGAAACTCGGTTACAACAAAGGGGCCGGTGCCAATGGGGGCAAAGTTTTCGTCGTTGCAATTTTGGGCATTTACACCCAAGCAGTTTTCAAACTGGGCTTTTTGCAAAATGGGTACCAACGAACTGACAAAAGGGCCATAAGGATATGGCTTTGGCACTGAGAAGTTGACGCGCACGGTGGTGGCATCAATCGCCTCAACGCTGGCAACATCCTGAAATTGGGTAAGCTGGGAGCAGCCAGCGTCAGGGTGCATACAATATTCGCCCGTAAACACCACATCCTCGGCGGTCAGCGGTGTACCGTCTGACCAGATAATCCCCTGGCGCAGCTTCCAGGTGATGCTCATGAGGTCTTCAGAAATACCACCATTTTCGACTGTGGGCAGTTCTTCGGCCAGCCAGGGGATGAGGGCACCGGTTTCGTCATAACGCGCCAATGGCTCCAGCACCAAGGTTGCGGCATCAGTATCTTTGGTGCCACCGGACAGGTAAGGGTTCAGGGTTGAGGCAGCTTGCCAGTAAATGATGGAAAGGGTGCCACCTTCCCCACGCGCAGTTGGGCTTTCTACAACGCGAGTGACTTCGACTTGCTCGGTGACGGTTTCGGTTTCGGTGACAACACGAGTCACCTCAACGGTTTCACCCTGCACCACTTCGGTTTCGGTGACAACACGGGTGACTTCCACGGTTTGGGGTTGGCAGGCAGCGAGCAAAACGGCCGTTATTCCCACCACCACCAGCAATAAACATCTCTTTTTCTTCATAAAAAACCTCCTCAGGTAAATGGTTTGTCAGCATATGGGCAGCACTATAGCACAGGCAAAACCAATTTGCAACCATTTTGACACTTTTATTTAACCAATTTGTCACCAAAAAGACTCTTTTTGCCGGTATGGAGGCAA
>JAGQGA010000644.1 GCA_020432595.1 Anaerolineales bacterium
GCGATGAAGTTACGTCGCATCTGCTCTAGCTCTTCCCGCTTGCGTTCTGTGGCCTGTAGCTGTGCTGCCATCATATTAAACGACTGTGCTAACCGTGCAATCTCATCCCGCCCCTTCACCTGCACCCGTGCCCCCAAGTCACCATCAGCCAGCGTTTGTGCCGTGGCCGCCAGTTGGCGCAGTTCATCGGTGACGGTGGAGGCGACAAAGATGCCAAAGGTGGTGGCGATCATCCCAGCAAACAGGAGCAGCACAGCGCTAAGCAGTAAATCGTGTTCGCTAACAAACATCCGCTGCGACATGACCCACACATTGACCAGCGTGACCAAAGCCGCCAGTACGTAAGTCATGACCAGCGTTAAATTGAGGGATGGGAACCGTGCCCAGCCGCGCCGATAGACCAGATAGCTGACACCTAGCGACACAAGCGAGGTGGAGGCCAGGGTATAAACCAGCTCCGTGACTTCAGCAAAGGGGGCGCGCATCCAGATGACCATCAGCAGTGCCGATATGGAAAGGGCGAACACGATGCCGATGATCAAAATGCGCCATGAGGCGCGGTCAAACAAGGTGAGTTCTTGGGGGTGAGGGAGTGTTTTTATCATGTCAATTTACTGATTGCTGGGTTCAAATTTGTAGCCAACCCCCCAGACGGTCATCAACCAGACCGGTTTGCTGGGGTCGGCTTCGAGCTTTTCGCGTAGGCGGCGAATGTGGACGGTGACGGTGCTGGGGTCTACATATTCGGAGAAGCCCCACACATTTTCCAGAAGCTGGTCACGCTTAAAAACCTGGCGCGGATGCTGCACCATAAACCACAGGAGGTTAAATTCGGTGGCGGTCAGCTCAATGTTTTCACCGCGCACAGTAACAAGGCGGGTGCGAGGGTCAATGGTGAGGTCGCCGTGGGTTAACGGCCGTTCTCCCCCACCACCGCTCACCCCACCAGCCACATTCCCGCCGCCCGCCCGCCGTAGCACCGCCTTCACCCGCGACACCAGCTCCGCCGGAGAAAATGGCTTGGTTACGTAATCATCGGCTCCCATTTCCAGCCCATAAATGCGGTCTGTCTCCTGGCTGCGAGCCGTCAGCATAATGACGGGCACATCGGTGGCCGGGTTTTCGCGCAAACGGCGCAAAATTTCCATGCCGTCTATGTGAGGGAGCATCAAATCGAGGACGATGAGGGTGGGTGGCTTTTGGCGAACGGCCGTTAATGCTGCCTGACCATCCCGCGCAATCCGCACCGAAAACCCTTCGCGCTGCAAATACAGCTTCACCACCTCTACCACCGAGGCTTCATCATCCACTACCAAAATATCGCCAAGCTCTTGCGTCATCGTTACCTCAATCCCCTTTGTTGTAGCCCAAAAATCTTACAAAAGTGTAACAGATTGCCCGCTTAAGAAAGTTGTAAGACCTGTTCGAGCCAATAAATCATTTCGATTATACTTGGTCTTATTATGCCGCTTCTAAAACATCAGCGCCAAAACCCCTGAAGTATGGGGCGCGGACAAACGCGGATAAACACGGATGGATTAGCAAATGAAAAACAGGTTTTTTGTTTTGTCTCTTTTAATCGTTTGGTTGGTAGGCTGCCAGGGGCAAACCTCTGTTACACCCACGGCGACTCTTGCTGTGGCGACGGCCACGCAGTTAGCAATGGAGGTTGCCGCCACGGAAGCTGTGCCGGCCACATCAACTATCGTGCCAACGGCGACTGTGCCGCCTACTGCAACGATGCTACCAACCGCCACTACGCTTCCTACCCCAACCCTTGAACCCACCATCCCCCCCGTTGTCCGCGACCTACCCAATGTCGAACTGCCGCCCGGCTTTTCCTTTATCAAATACGCCGACATGTATCGCCCCACCAGCCTAGCGTTTGACACGGCGGGCAACCTATATGCCACCTCGGTGGACACGACGATTCATGTGTTTAGCGATTTGGATGGAAACGGCCGTTCTGACCGCGACATCATCTTCTCCAACGGCTTCAACACCCCGCTTGGCATCACCGTCCACCCGCACACTGGTGATGTGTATGTTTCCAGCAACCAAAAAATCTCGGTGCTGCGCGACACCGACGGCGATTTGGTGGCCGATGAAGCGGTTAACTTTGTCAACAACCTTCCCATTGGCCTACACCAAAACGACAATCTCAAATTTGGCCCCGACGGGCTGCTCTACATCGGCATTGGCTCCACCTGCGATGCCTGCGTGGAAACCGACCCACGCAGCGCAACCATCATGCGCTTTGACATCAACACCAAACAGGGGGAAGTGTTTGCTACTGGCATGAGAAACCCGTATGACCTTGCCTTCCACCCGGTCACGGGCGACCTGTTTGCCACCGACAACGGCCGCGACGATTTGGGGATGGATGCACCGCAGGAAGAATTGAACCACATCGTCCAGGGGGGCGACTACGGCTGGCCGGACTGCTGGGATGAGGGGGTTGGGTCAGGGTGCGCAGGGACAAAAACGGCCGTTGCCTTTTTTGAGTCCCATTCTTCGGCCGACAGCCTCACTTTTTACACCGGCAACCGCTTCCCCGCTGACTATCAGCATAATGCTTTTGTTTCCATCCTCGGCTCCTGGCTCAAGAGCGGTGTTAAAACGGGCGTGGCTCGCGTCATTTTGACCCCCGACGGCGACGGCTACCGCAGCGAGGTAAGCTGGTTTGCTTCCTGGGGTGGAATGCCGCTGGGGCTGACCGAAGGGTCAGATGGAGCGCTGTATGTGGGCGACTATATCAATGGCGGTATTTATCGCATTAGCTATGGAAATTAATCTTCACAGCTCCTTCACGCTGGCTGGGCAACCTTTATCAATCGCTTAACGTCCAATAAACGTAGCCGATTATAAAATATGGTTATTGCGTGTGACCGGATCCACCCGCACCACTTTATCAGTTTTTGATTGTTTTGGAGTAACTATCATGTTGGCACTTGATCGAAAATCAGCCCAACCAAACGGCCGTTTGTCAACGGCTCGATTTATTCCCCCAAAGCGGCACCCGTTGGTAGCGATCGAGCGAGGTACAAGGTGCAGTCAGCAACGACTGCGCTGGGATTCCTTTGCTGGCAGCCATTCGGATTGCAGCCTTGGTGGGCGAGTTCGCAGGTGGTAGTCTCCGTCACCCCTGGATGGTGCGGAGGAACGGCCGTTTCTGCCCTCCCCTCCTCCTCTTGCCATCCACCAAAAGCTGTACATTTTGCGGTTTGTAAACGACCATTGTAGTAGAATTCTCGCTTT
>JAGQGA010000645.1 GCA_020432595.1 Anaerolineales bacterium
CCGCAGCCGCTTTCGCAGTTGAAGCAAGTGGTGGGGATGAGCATGTAGCGATGGGCAATCCGTTTGGGCCACGCCTTGCCGTCCCATTCCACCCAGTCGTCCCAATGTTCAGGCGGGGGATAGTTGGATAAACGGCCGTCTGGGTGCTGTACCGAGATCATCTCCACGTTCTTGGCTTCGGTGAACTGGGGTAAAGCTGTGCCAGCCACATTGGTAATGCCGCTGCCGTGGGCATGTGCCTCCTCCGGGTTGCCCAGGCGAAGCATGGTACTCATCAAATTTAGAATGCTGCGTTTTTCAGTCATAAAACTCTCTCATTGACGTGCCTGTTGAAATCAGACACAATTTACCATTCCAATATGTGTTTGGAGAAGTTAGCTTATGGACGAACCCGAATTACCCAATGTAAAAAAGCGTTTCTCTTGGATTGGTATAGGCAAATCCAAAAATCCTTATGCTTCGATTGAAGCTGAGGAGATTTTGGCGCGGGAAATGGGACAGATAATTCATGCTGTCAATATTCCTGACGATCTTTACCGACAATTGGAAATGCATGCCACTGGAGCTGGCTCGTCGGTTGATACCTTTGTTGTTCGGCTGCTTCTTCATCATCTTTCACGCTTTGAAAATAATTCACTTAACGATGTGTAATCGGTCTATTTTGGAAAGGGCGTATGCAATACGCCCCTACCTGTGCCGTTGCCCTCCCAATCTTAATCAATGGTGATCGCCTAAGACTGATGACCGATTACTGATTACTTCTGTTAACTATTTGGTACCTCTTGCGGAGCCATGACGAAGGCGTATTCAAATAGGTAGAGGCCGATGATGGCACAAACGGCCGTTACTGCCCCAATCAACGCCCCATCAATCAACAGCAGCAGCAGGGGAATGACGTGGCCGATGAGAATGCTGCCGCGCCAAAAATGGTTTTTGTAGGCACCGTGGCTGATGGCGTGGGCGGCAGCGGCAGCCACTTCGCTGGCGTGGGGGACGCTAAATTCACCAACAAGAGTGACAAACAAATCCACGATAAGGGCAGTGGCAAAGGTGATTCTGGCGACGTGGGTGATGTCGGCCGGAAGGTTGGCAAACAGGCTGAGCAGGAGCAGGAAGCCGCTGCCAGCCATAAACGCTTGCACGACGAGGTGGAAGGGGAGCAGCGGGCTTTGCCACAGGTCGCGCCCTTCGGCTTGGGCGAAGAGGAAGGCGGTGTAAACGGCCGTTCCCAGCGCAAATGGCAGCCCCAGCCACAGGAAAATATCGCGCAGAATCGAATCGTAGCCATATAGATAGCTACCCAGTTCAAACAGCCACCACAGACCGCCAATGGTGGTGAAGCCAATCAGCAGCACTGCTCCCCGTGCCAGCCAGCTCTTCCACTGCGGCCGCAGCAGGATGTAGAGGAATCGCTCTGGTTTTTCTAGATCGTACACCAGCAAGCCGGTGGTGAGGCCGATGAAAAGCAGTGAAGCAAAACCGGCGATGAGCGCGGTTAGCCCGTCAAAGGCAAACCAGCCCAGCCCCCAGCCCAAACTGAGCAGCATAAAAATGCCGGAGCCGATGCCTTTGGTGACGAGGTAGGCGGGAACGGGCCAGTGCCAAGGGATTTTGTGCTGGTTGTTGTAGGCCACTTGCACCATTTGTTCAGCTAAACGGCCGTTTGCCAACTGAATTGGCCCCTGCCACGGCTGTCCCTGCGGCTGCCCAGTCCGCAGAGCGGTGCCGTTGGAATGGGTGGTGTGGTGCGTGGTGCGTGGTGCGTGGCTTGCTCCCCTGCTCCCCTGCTCCCCCGCTCCCCCGCTCCCATGAAGCGGAATGACATCTGCCCACATAAACGTTTCCGGCGTGCGGTTAGTGGCGGTGGGGTGCATCACCACGTCATTGCCTTCGATATAGAATAGTTTGGGAGCCGTACCTTGTTCTGGTTTCCGCACCGTGACATCATTGCGGGTCAAAAGCTGGCTAATCTTGCTGCTGGGGTCGTTCATGTCACCGGCAATGATGGCTTGTTCGGGGCAAACCACGACGCACGCTGGTTCCAGGCCAATATCGGTGCGGTGGGCGCAGTAGTGGCATTTGGCGGCGGTGTGACTGTCGGGGTCAATATAGATGGCATCGTAGGGGCAGGCTTGCAAACATGCCTTGCAACCAATGCAAAAGCTGTTGTCAAATTCCACAATGCCGTCTTCGCGCTGGTACATGGCCTGAGTGGGGCAGATGCGGACGCAGGGCGGATTGGCGCAGTGGTTGCAGCGTGTGACCTGGAAATGGCGGCGGCTGTTAGGATAGGTGCCGGTTTCGACATATTTGACCCAGGTGCGGCTGACGCTGAGAGGGACTTCGTTCTCGCTTTTGCAGGCAACGGAGCAGGCGTGGCAGCCGATGCACTTACGGTTGTCAATGACAAAACCGTAATTTTTGCCTGTGGTGGTCAGTTCAACGGTCATAAGTTTCTCCACTTCTTGGTTGACGCTGGATGTAGAAGATAAAACGGCCGTTTTCTTCATACACATCCAGCAGCGGGTTTTGGCTTTGGCGGCACCACGCCGCCATGTTGGAAGGAGCCGTGAGATCGGTGGCGATAACCTGCAAGATTTGCCCTGGCTCAATGGTTCGCAGCGCGTGCAGCGTTGAGATCACTAAATGCGGACAGCGCAGCCCGCTCAGGTCAAGCGTTTGATGAGCAACAGGTGTCGTTAAGGTCATCTTGGTAAGCGATACACAATGATTGGTAGATGATGCTACTTTTTTAGCGGGGTGAGTATAGAGGATTTTGGGGGAGGAACTGTCCCTATTTGTGGTGATCTTTTTGTCATTAAAAAGGGGGACAAGGCTCCAGAGTTTTACAATTGCTGGCTCTGAAACCTACAGGGGAATCAAATCAAAACCATTAACAACCGGCAAAAAGAAACGCAGCGGGGTAAACGGCCGATAAATCACCCGCAAATCCCGTGCCTCGGCATCATAATAAGTGATGGTTGGGTTGCCAAACGGGTCAACGACCAGTGCCGTGCGTGCGCCAACGGTGCCGCTGATGGGCAGCGGCGTGGTTTGCCAGCCCGTGCCATCGTGATAGGCGTACTTGATCTGTCCGTGGCTGCTGTCGAAGTAGCTGATGTGCGGATGACCGCGACCATCTATGGCGAGGCTGGGGTAGGTGCCAACTACGCCGTTGTCATCCACGACTTCGGTTTGCCAAACGCCAGCTTGCAAGCTGGCGTGGCGCAGCACCCCATTGGTGGTGTCGAAGT
>JAGQGA010000646.1 GCA_020432595.1 Anaerolineales bacterium
CTGTGGCACTAATTGTGAGTCAAGTTGGTTGTCTTTCTGTCCTCATTATTGGTTTGGCTTTGGGCGCAGGTTTATTGCTTAACGAATTCCTGGGTACTCAAATATTTACAGTGCTTTTTTTATTGGGCAGCTTTCCCCTTGTCCTTTACCTGACAACGCGGCTAGCTGTCCGTGCGCAGCGTCAATTGACGAGTACCTCTTCTACGGAGGAAGAGAATAAGGTATGAAAAAACGGTATGTCATCTACCTTTGTCTTTTAGGGCTAATTGCTCTACAGAAATATGTCCCCCCTGTTCTGCCCGTTATTCAGCTACCTGGTGAAGTAATTATGCGCTGGCCAGGCGGCAGTGAATTTCTGGGTGGCTGGTTTGCAGCAGGCCTGACTAATTCATTCGTGGGTGCTACCCTGGCAGCAATCATTGTTTTGATTATTGCCTTCGCAGCAAGAGCTCGTTCTCGCACGGCCGAAGAAGTCCCAACCGGCTTTTACAACTTCATCGAAATGATCATCGAGCTGGCTTATGGCTATGTAGAAAATACAGTAGGCAAATCAGCTAAGATGTTCTTCCCCTTCTTTATGACCTTCATCTTGTGGATTGTTGTTGCCAACTGGATGGAGCTGTTTCCCGGTGTGGATTCCATAGGTATTTGGGAAAACTTGCCCCATTTCCAGGCTGAAGGGGCTTTAGAGGCTGCGGAGGAAGCGTTGCACAATGGCGCAACACCGCTAGAGGTTGTGCGGAGTGCGCCAATATCCCAAGCGGCGCAGGATGAGATTGCTGAACATTTTCATTTAATTGGCGAAGATGGCGAACCGGCTGATGTGTCCTTGAGTGAGGCCGAGCTTGAAGAGCTTGTTGTTGAAATCGAGCATACGGTTGACCATGAAGTAGATGAAGCCAATATTGGCGATATGCAAAATGGTGTATTGCTCACCAAGGCATCTACAACCACAGACGCGGATGGAAATGCTGTTAAGTCTGACGAGGCTGATTGGACAATCGTACCATTTGTACGTGCAGCCGCGACTGATCTAAACTTTACGCTTGCTATGGCATTCATTTCGGTTGTGATGACCCAATACTACGGGATGAAAGCTCAAGGTATGAAGTATTGGCGTAAATTCTTCCCCTTCTATGCTGGTAAGGGAGATGAAATTGCCAAGAATCCCCTGGCTATCATGGATATCGGCGTAGGCCTTTTGGAATTCATTAGTGAAATTTTCAAGATTGTCTCGTTCGCCTTCCGGCTTTTAGGTAATATCTTTGCCGGGCAGGTCCTGTTGTTCGTAATTGCTTCGCTCCTGCCAATTGCCAATTTGTTGTTCTGGCACCTGGAATTTGGTGTGCATTTGTTGCAAGGTGTGGTATTTGCTCTGCTGACCTTAACCTTTATGCAGGGTGCTACTGAATCGCATCATGGCGAGGAGCATTAATATTAGGCCCTAAAGGTTTGGTATTGCGGTTATTTGACTCATAAGGGAAACCCTTAGGGTTTTAATTTGATAATAATTTTGTAAACAACGGCTTTTGAAGCCATTTCAAAAAGAAAAACACAAACACGTTTGGAGGATTTAAATCATGGATGTAGCAGCAGCTCAAGCAATTGCTGAAGGTCTGAAACTTCTTGGAGCCGGTTTGGCCATGACAGGCGCTATTGGCGCTGGTGCCGGTGTGGGTATTGTTGTAGGTGGTGCCGTGCAAGGTATTGCTCGGAACCCAGATGCCGCCGGTACAATTACAGGTAACATGATTTTGGGTGTGGCTCTGGCGGAAGCGGTAGCTATCTATGCTCTGGTTGTCGCCCTGATTCTGATTTTTGTTGCTTAATAGCCGGAAAATTCATTGACTGTTACGTAGACAAGGATGAATTAGGAGAGAATACAAATGGATGCATTAGGTATTAATATTGGCTATTTTTTGATGATGATTCTTCTCTTCATCATTTTGTTTAATGTTTTGAAGGGTTATTTATATAACCCCATCATTAACAATTTGGAAGAGCGGAAGACAAAGATTGCCAAGGGTTTGGAAGACGCTCGTCAGGCAGCCATTGCCCGTGACAATGCAGACGCAGAAGCCAAGAAGATTATGGATGAAGCCCGGGCGCAGGCGGCGCAGCAGCGCATTGATGCGGCCGTTCAGGCTGAGGAAACAGCCAATGGCATTAAAGCACAGGCCAAAAAGGAAGCTGACGAAATCGTCGCTGCGGCTCGTGCTGATGCAGCAGAGGAGCGCAACTCCATTTTGGCTGACGCACGGGGCCAGATTGCAGCTATCGCCATTGCTGCGGCCAATAAGGTCGTGGAAGACTCTTTGGACGAATCCCGCCAACACGCGATTATTGCCGATTTCTTTGCCAAAGTTCCAGCCGATGCTGCGAAATTGAGTGGCACCTCTGGCGAGGTTACCAGCGCTGTGAAGCTAACGGATGCTGAGCAGGCTGAAGTTAAGAAGGCGTTGAACCTGGAAAATGTTACGTTTAAAGTGAACCCAGCTTTGTTGGGTGGTTTGGTTGTGCGTGTGGGCGACAAGGTTGTAGACAGTAGTGTTGCTTCGCGTATGACTGCGATGCGTGATTCTTTACGTTAATCAACACCCTCGTTAAGGTGTGTGAGAAGCGTACGGCCGTATTACCAACCGTACGAACAGAGGCTGTATTTGTATACGGCCGTAGTAACTTAAATATGCCGAAAAAAAGCCAGGGATGCCCCTGGCTTTTTTCTTGAATCTTAAAATTAGCCGCCCGTCTTGATGGGCATATACTGCATCAATTTTGAGGCAAGATTGGACAGCGGCAGACTTTGCAGCCAGATTTTGCCGGGGCCAGTGAGCGAGGCCAGGAAAAGCCCTTCGCCGCCAAAGAGCATATTTTTTACGCCCTTCACGCGCTGGATGTCGTAGTTGACCGAGGGTTCGTACATCGCGATGTGGCCGGGGTCTACTTGCATCGTTTCCCCCGCTTGCAAACTGTATTCACGAACTTCCCCAGCAATTTCTACCCAGGCAATGCCGGGGCCGCTGATCTTCTGCAAAATGAACCCTTCGCCACCGAACAGGCCCGTGCCCAGCTTGCGCCGAAAATGCATCTCCAGAGAGACCGAATCCTCGGCGACCATGAAGGCATCTTTTTGGCATATGCGGCTTTCGCCACTGCCCAAAACCACGGGTACGATGGAACCGGGTGCCTCCGGGGTGAAGGTAACCATGCTTTGGCTCCCTTTGCAGGTGTATGTGGTGAGGAAAAGCGATTCG
>JAGQGA010000647.1 GCA_020432595.1 Anaerolineales bacterium
GGTTGCTCAAATCGGCATTAATGGTGTTGCGCCCCGTGCAGTTGGGGACACAGGTTAAGGGGCGAATAACCCAAAACCGGCCGAGCCAGAACAAGGCTACAATCAGTCCCACGATGGGCATGATCTGGCTGATCAGGATTTGGTTAACGAAATTATCGGGTGTGGCCCATCTGAGTAGTCGCAATACGAACCATAGGATGGTTGCGCCGACGATAACTGGCCCAAAGGCTTCGATGAGGCTGAGAACGAGAAAGGAGGCGGAGAGGGCGTTTAGCCCTTGCCAAAGCCCGAAGAATAGGATGGCGATGGTAATTGCCAGTTGGATGAGGTTGGAGAGGGCTTGGTTGAGGCGGCCTAAGCGATGCAAATACGGTTCTAGCAGCCGTTCAATAATATTGTAAACAATTAGGGCGACAATACCTGCCCCAACGACCCAGATACCCGCTGTTAACCATTGCTGGAGCGAGTTGCCCCAGAAGATTGTTGTTTCTAGATTCATGAACTACTCGATGTCTGATAGGGGGATGACCTGTGCTTTATCGGCATAGAGAGCTGTCCATTCACGCATAATGCGTTCGCGGTTGGCCGCAATCCACGGGATGTCTTCGTCCAGAAGGGCATCTGTGGAAATGGGGTTTGCGGTGGCTGTGTCATCATAGTTGATGGTTAATACTTCACGTACTTTGGCATATTCATTAACGGCCGTTTCGCTAATGGCCCAATCCAAAAAAATATGAGCCGACGGGTTAATAATCGGTTTACGCACCAGCGCATTCACCTCCACATCCCAGCCCGCTCCATCAGTCGGATAGACAATTTCGATAGGGTCTCCTGCCTCCACCCGCTGTACAGCGCGATAATCAAACGAAATGCCAATCGGAATATCCCCCCTAGCCGGAATTTCACATGCCACCCGTGCATCTTCCGAATATCGTTCAACAGAGCTGTCTAAGGTTTCCAGATATTGCCAACCATCGGCATTGCCAAATTGTTGAAAAGCTGTTGCCAGAACCAGGTAGCCAGAACCGGCCGTGGGGGGGAAGGGAAAGGTAATCTGACCCTGATACATGGGGTCACTGAGTGCTTGCCAAGAGTTGGGGATAGGGAGGTTTAATTCAGCCATGCGTTCCCGATTGACACAGAAAACCAGCACCCGAGCGGCCGTTCCCACCCAATGGGGTGGATTGGCCGGATCACGAAAGCGGGGGTCAATGCGATGCAGATTAGCGGGTGCATAGGGTTTGAGCCGATCCAGCCATTCAAGTTGCAAGGCGTTAGCAACCGGCAGTCCCCAAATCACGTCGGCGACAGGTGCTTCGCCGCTGGCAATAATGTCGTCTGTTAATTGTTGCGCCGTGTCAAAAACAAGGTCTACCTCAATGGTGGGATGTTCGCGGCGGAAAACAGCCAGAAAATCCTCGATGCTGTCGCTGGGCAGCGAGGAATAGACGGTGATACGACTGGATGCTGAGGTGCTGCTGCCGCTCAAGGTGCTGCTACAGGCTGTTAACAGCAAGAGCAGGAATAGGAACCAACGATGATAACCTGATAACATAGGTGTTAGACATGGGCAGTGGCCCACTACGAAGAATGAAAATAGGACGCAGATTTTCCTGATTCAACCGATCTGGACAAGCAAGAGAATCTGCGTTTATTTCTGGGACAAACCCTATCAACCATAATTTACCATTAAGGAATAAAGTGCAAAAGACGTTCAACTTCGCGGAGAAGTTGAACGTCTAGGCATTCCTAAGCTGATGCTGTCATCGCTTCTGATAAGGGAGCCGTTGTTTGGGTGCTGGCCGCTTGGTCTGTATCAGACTTGCTTTCTGCTTGCGCTTTTAGCGTGCTTTTAAGTTCTTGGTTGAAGGCGGGGCGGTGGCGGTCGGCCGTTTGCAAGATGGCGGTTTGGGCTGTTTTTTGCTGCTTCTTTTCCGATGCCATAATCGAATCGGTCAGCGATGGTGTCTGTACTAGCCCTGCCTGAATGAGACGCACGTAGAGATCAAGGTTGAAGTTGCGGTATTTGCGCCGTTTTGGCTGCTTTTGGTAGGCAGCAAAAAAGAGGTGGGCGTGTAAATCTTCTTGCATGTCGGCACGCTGCCAGACAGCATGCAAATAATCGGTCATAACGGCCGTTGCCCGCTTCTTCAGCTCCTCATCATTGCCAAACTTATCTTGCAAAAGCATATAAACATCAAAGTTCTCTCGCTTGCCAAAGCGACGCATGTGCCGTAGTAACGCTTTCATTTCTTTGGGGCTGCGGTCAGCTAACCATCGTCTAGCCGCTGGCTCTGTCAGCACTTGTCTCCCCCAATCTTGCAACAGGACATGGGGTTTTGGTTGTTTTTTGGCTTCCAGTCGCCGCTCAATCACAAAAACCACGAGGGCAACTATGATACCAATGACAATAAGCGGTAAATAGGACATGGTTTTTCTCCTGGGTAAATGGTGCTCAGTAGTTTGTTGTACTAGCACTAAACACCAATTAACGATAGATTGCCTGCTAATTCTTAAGGAGCCGTGTTTGTTGCAGTTGTGTTAGGTGACGCAACACTGTTCGTTGGTGAAATAGGTAGCGTCGCCGTCAGCGTGGATTGGGCATTCAATTCAGGCAGGGGCAATAGAAACGGCGTGTTGTTGGGAACGAGCATGACTTGAATGCCGGGAGCCAACTTTTGCACATATTCATAGGTGATCAGATTCGGGTCTTCAGCCAGGGCACTGGCTATCAGTTTGAGCCCGTCTGATTGTGCCTGTGCCTGAATCAGGATGGCATCAGCATCCCCTTGCGCCAATCGCCGCACCTCTTCAGCTCTAAACGAGGCACGAGCCTGGTCTTCCAAGGCCACCTGTTTGGCTTCAATAGCTGCTGAATATTCGGGCGAAAAGGTGATGTCACGCAGCAGGAATTGATCCAGCACTAACCCTTTCAGAGCAAACTCATCGCGCAAGATGCGCTCCAGCGTTGCTTCTAAATCTTTACGGGCAGAACTATTGACTTCTGCCACCTTGAACTGTGACACTTGGGTACGAACGTTACCGCGAATAAGCGGCCGTACAAACTCCTCGATGTAGCGTTCTTGCCAATCAACGTGGATCAAGACAGCTTGGTCTACATTGACGCGAAAGATAACGGAGGTATCCAGAAAAACTTCCTGCCCGTCGCTGGTGCGGGCGCGGATGCTATCATCACCAACTTCATCCCCTTCGGTTAAGCCGGCCGACATGGTATAGGTTT
>JAGQGA010000648.1 GCA_020432595.1 Anaerolineales bacterium
AGAATTCGGAACGGCAAAGGTAACAAGAAATGTAGTAGGGAGTGGCAATTCGAAAACAACCATTTTACCCCACCCGTAGAGACGCAAGATTTTGCGTCTCTACCCCAAAAATGCCCATGCACGTTGCCATCCTAACCCCCAACGGTTTTGAACTGCGGGAAATTGCCATCCCGACGATTGGTGATGCTGAGATTTTGGTGAAAACGGCCGTTTGTGGCATTTGCAGCGGCGACGTATTCGTCTACAAAAACCGCCAAACCCTGGCCCAACAACACAGCCGCCTCGGCCACGAAGCCAGCGGCCACATCGTCGCCGTGGGTCGAAGCGTCACCGGCTTTACCGTGGGCGAGCGCGTCACCGCCCTCAGCTACCCCGCCTACGCTGACTATTTTGTTGCCCGACCTGACGAGCTTGCCAAACTCCCCGACGAGGTAGACAGTCTCCACGCCCTCGGCGAAGCGATTGCCTGCTGCGTCCATGCCGCCAACCGCTTTGGCATCCAGCCCGGCGACCGCGTGGCGGTGTTGGGCTGTGGCTTTATGGGGCAACTGTGTCTCCAACTTGCCTGCTACCACGGCGCGGGTTTTATTTGCGCGGTAGACCCAATGGCCGACCGGCGCAAATTGGCGGGGCAGTTTGGGGCTAACGCCACCGTCAACCCATTCGAGCAGGACACGGCGGCAATGCTGGCGCAGTTTGGCGAATTTGACGTGGTGATTGAGGCGGCTGGCACGCAAAGCGTCATTGATTTGGCAACCGAACTGGTGAAGCAGCACGGGCGGATTATTTTGGTGGGGTACCATCAATCCAACGACGGTCGGCGCACCGTCAACATGCAGCAGTGGAACTTCAAGGCCATTGACGTGGTCAACGGCCACGTGCGCCGCAACGACGAAAAGCTGGTGGCGATGAAAGAAGGGGTGCGCCTGATGCAGCAAGGCCACCTCAACACCGCGCCGCTGGTGACTGTCTACCCCCTGGCTGAAGCCGAACGCGCTTTTCAGGAATTGGTCAACGGCAAACCGGGGCTGCTGAAGGCGGTGTTGGTGCCGAATGATAACAGTGAGGAGTAGGGTGTAGGGTGTGGGGTGTCGCCCTACTCCCTACTCCCCACATTCACACACACAAGGACAACCCTATGAACCTCTGGTCGCCCGATCTATTCCAAAAAGCATGGCGTTTTGCCGCTCGCTATCACGCAGGGCAAACGTATGGGGGCGCTAACGAAGGGGAGCGGATTGATTATTTGGTTCATATTGGCAGCGTGGCGATGGAGATGGCGTGGGGTTTGGCCGCGTTGCCCCTGCCTAACCCCGACCTTGCCATCCAGTGCGCTCTGCTCCACGACACGCTGGAAGACACTGCCGCCACCTATGACCAACTGCGGGCGGAATTTGGGGGTGAGGTGGCTGATGGGGTGCAGGCGTTGACCAAGAACAGTGAGCTTCCCAATAAAACCACGCAAATGGCCGACAGCTTACGCCGCATTCAAACCCAACCCTACGAAGTGTGGCTGGTCAAACTGGCCGACCGCATCAGTAATTTGCAGGCACCCCCTTATTACTGGGATCGCACCAAAATTGTCGTCTACCGCGCCGAAGGGCAGCAAATCTACGATGCGCTCCACCCCGCCCATGCCCCCCTCGCCGCCCGGCTGGCGGCCAAGATTGCCCAATACCCACCGTAACCGAGGATTCCAATCCTCGCTTCCCGACAAGCTCGACCAAGAAACGCTCGTCAAAATCATTCGTTGATTCGTTGCCATGCGTTGACATTTTTAGCACGGCGACAACGAATAG
Source organism: Anaerolineales bacterium (assembly GCA_020432595.1). Next base: position 1,800 of record JAGQGA010000648.1, read on the forward strand.
GAACGAATAAACGAATAGTTGGCTTGTTTAACTTGTAGCGACGGTCTCCGTCGCTGCGTTCTTCGACCCGCTCTGCGGGTTGACTGAGCAATTAACGGTCTATTGCCACCCGCAGAGCGGGTGCAGAAGGTTCCCATGCCAAGCATAGGAACCAGTAAATGGACAGGAGACACCATGAACAGCGGCACACCACGATGAATAAGCATCAAAGATTTCGCAGATTTCACAGATTTGTCCGTGTTCGTCCGTGTTCGTCCGCGTCCCATTTAGAGGAGCAACCATGAAAATCTATGATCTCAGCATTCCCTTGGAAGACAGCCCCAGCGAACCGCTGCCGGTGCAGCTGACCCACCAGCACCACCGCGAAAGCGCGGCGTTGATGGCGAGCTTTTTTGATGCCAGCGTAGACGACCTGCCCGACGGCCTGGGCTGGGGCAATGACTTCATCAACACCAACGCCCATTCCGGTACGCACGTAGATGCCCCGTGGCATTATTACCCCACCTGCGGCGGGCAGCGGGCGCGCACCATTGATGAGATGCCGCTGGAATGGTTTTTTGGCGATGGGGTGGTGCTGGATATGCGCCACATGCCCCAGGGTGGCCTGATTATGACGGCCGATGTGGAGGAGGCACTGGCGAAAATTGGCTATACGCTGAAACCCGGCGATATTGTGATGATCCACACGGGAGCCGACAAGCTGTGGGGGCAGGCGGCCTATTTTGCGGCTGGGGCGGGGATGAGTGCCGAGGCGACGCGCTGGCTGATTGAGCAGGGGATTCGGGTGATGGGGATTGATGCCTGGGGCTGGGACCAGCCGTTTTGGGCGATGAAGGAGCGGTTTGAGGCGACGGGGGACCCGGCGGTGATTTGGGAGGCGCACCGGGTGGGGCGGGATTTGGAGTATTGCCACATTGAGAAGCTGGCGAACCTGGAGACGCTGCCCCGGCCGTTTGGGTTTAAGGTGTCGTGTTTTCCGGTGAAGCTGGCCGGGGGCAGCGCCGGCTGGACGCGGGTGGTGGCAATGTTTGAATCGTAGGGGCGAATCAGCGCGGAAAGGGGCGCGGTGAACAGGAAACCTATCCACCGCGCTGGTTCGCCCATGTGTTGTCCGCCAAGGTTATGGATGGGTGGCACAAGGGCGAGACGACCGGGGGACAATGCCTGCGGCGTTGCCAGCGTTAACCCCGGTCATCCCGCCCCTACCATGTGTCGCCCACCCCATGCCCTTTGTGGGGGCGGGATGGCGCGGATGGGCGCGGGGTGAACAGATGGCCTATTCGCCGCGCCGTCTCGCCCTGCCATCCGTAACGCCGGAAGAGGGCGACGCAACCGGGCGAGGAGGTGCGCGGTGTTGCCAGCGTTAATCCCGGTTGCATCGCCCCTACCCCATTGCCCGTTTAGGTTGTGGATGGGTGGGGCGAGGGCGAGACGACCG